>JBBSCW010000033.1:0-16188 GCA_038249855.1 Bacteroidales bacterium | reverse complement strand
TAATTGAACAAATATTTGCAATATCTCAAAATGTCTAATTAGCTGAATATAAGCATTTTGGCGTATTTTACATTATTTGTTATTCAATTGATATTGAATAGTTTATCATCTCCGAAATGTTAGTTAAATAAGGTATAAACGATAATTTATCGGTTCCAAATCCCATCAATAATCTTTGAATTTCAATTAGTTTGGGTTGTAATCAACACATAGAATGTAGTATGATTTTTTTTATTTACCTTTGCACCCTGAAAAAAAAAGATTGTATTAAATGCAGAAAATTAGAAATATTGCTATTATTGCTCACGTTGACCACGGAAAAACTACCTTGGTAGACAAAATGTTGTTGGCTGGGCACTTATTCCGAGATAACGAACATGCGGGCGAGTTGATTATGGATAATAATGATCTCGAACGCGAAAGAGGTATTACCATTCTTGCCAAAAACGTTTCAATCGAATATTTAGGTTATAAAATAAACATTATTGACACTCCAGGTCACGCTGACTTTGGTGGAGAAGTAGAACGTGTATTGAATATGGCCGATGGGGTTTTATTATTGGTAGATGCCTTTGAAGGTCCAATGCCACAAACCCGTTTTGTACTACAAAAAGCCTTACAAATAGGTCTAACCCCTATTGTAGTTGTAAATAAAGTAGACAAACCCAATTGTAGACCCGACATAGTACATGAAGCTGTATTTGACTTGATGTACAACTTGGATGCTACTGAAGAACAACTTAATTTCCATACCATTTATGGTTCGGCAAAAAACAACTGGATGTCAGAAGACTGGAAAGATCAGACTGACAGCATCATACCACTTCTAGATGCTATCATCAAATATATTCCAGAACCTGAATCGCTTGAAGGAACTCCACAAATGTTGATCACCTCACTAGATTATTCGTCTTATGTTGGACGTATAGCTGTAGGTCGCATACATCGTGGCACTTTACGCGAAGGAATGGATGTGAATTTAGTAAAAAGAGATGGTACCGCAAAAAAAGCACGTATCAAAGAACTACATACTTTCACAGGATTGGGTCGAACCAAAACTACCGAAGTTAAATCGGGTGATATTTGTGCTTTAGTGGGTATCGAGGGTTTTGAAATTGGAGATTCTATTTGCGATTTGCAAAATCCGGAACCACTAAAACCTATTGCTATTGATGAACCAACCATGAGCATGGTATTTACTATCAATACTTCTCCATTTTTCGGAAAAGATGGTAAATTTGTAACTTCACGCCACATTCACGATAGATTAATTAAAGAATTAGATAAAAACTTAGCGTTACGTGTCGAAAAGAACATTGATTCTGACATTTGGCGTGTTTACGGTAGAGGTGTTCTACACTTGTCAGTACTTATTGAAACCATGCGTCGTGAAGGTTACGAGCTACAGGTAGGTCAGCCTCAAGTTATTTTCAAAGAAATTGACGGTAAACGTTGTGAACCGATTGAGCAATTAACAATCAATCTACCTGAGGCAGCTTCTGGTAAGATTATTGAAATGGTAGCCATGCGTAAAGGCGAAATGCTAAGTATGGAAGTAATGAACGACCGCATTCAATTAGAATTTCTCATTCCTTCTCGTGGAATAATCGGGCTAAGAAATGGCGTTTTAACATCTTCAGCTGGTGAAGCCATTATGTCGCACCGCTTTTTAGAATACCAACCTTATAAAGGAGTAATCGATAGACGAAACAATGGTTCAATTATTGCAATGGAAAGTGGGACTGCTTTTTCTTATGCAATCGATAAACTTCAAGACAGAGGCCGGTTCTTTATTTTCCCTCAAGATGAAATTTACTCTGGACAGGTAGTGGGCGAAAGTGCTAAAGAGGGTGATATGGTGGTAAATGTAACAAAATCGAAAAAGCTAACCAATATGCGTGCATCAGGTGCCGATGATAAAGCCAAATTGATTCCTCCAGTTGTTTTCAGCCTTGAAGAAGCCTTGGAATATATCAAAGAGGATGAATACGTTGAAATTACACCTCAAAGTATTCGATTGCGTAAAATTTATCTCGACGAAAACGACAGAAAAAGAAATTCGAAAAAATAATTTCGATACGATAAAACCATTCAATTATGATTTTGTATCTTTGTCCTGATAAATTGCAAATAGAATTCTCAGCCTACTAACTTCTATTCAACTATCTGTATGAAGAAATTTTTGAAAATACTGTTGGTTTTATTCTTTTATATAATTTCAATACACGCCCAAATTGGGATTAAGGCTGGTATTAATCTTGCCAACCAAATTAAATCGCTTAGCAGTCAGGACATTTCTGATGGTTTCAGCAGGGAAAATCTGACAGGCTATCAAGTAGGTCTGGTTTATCAACTAAGCCCACACAAATCGGGTATAGGAGGTGAAATTGGGTTACTTGTTTCACAAAAGGGATTTAGTTTCTCAGACAGCACTAGCTTAGGAGGTAATGTTTTACGAGGTTATCATGAAATAAATTACATTGAACTACCTCTGAATTTGCGATATAGGATTAAACTCGGTTTTTTGGGCGTTTTTGGCTACGGTGGTATATATGGCGGATATGCGCTGAATGGTATATACGTAATCGAAACAGAAAACGTATCATCTGATATTGGCTTTAAAGAGATGCTTGACAGAGCGGATTACGGTTACAATCTAGGACTTGGTTTTGAGTTTTTCAATAAAATCCAGTTCGGTGCAAATTGGTCACAAGGTATTAAAAACACTAATTTTGAAAATCAAACCGCTGAAAACGCTATAATAAACAGAGTTTTCTCGATAGGTTTAACTTATTTGTTTTAAATTCAAATTCAATATTTCTAAAAAAGTGGATTCTGCAATGAGTTCACTTTTTTTGGTATAATATATCTTTCAATAAGTATGATATGAAAAATTAAATAAAACAAGAAATTTGCTGTTTTCTAAGCTCTTGAATTTCCATCAAGCAGTCAGAAAACCGCTTGTCCCTAACTCAAATAATACTTTTACCTTTGCTCAATTCATCTCTATCCACAAGTAACTTCCACCCGAATTAGATATTTTTAGACAATAAATACCAATCATATACTCTTTTTTTAGTACCTTTGCACCCCAATCCAAAAAGGATAAAAATCAGCAAATTACAATATTAATATATTATGAACATCGTCAGAAAAGACCTCGATCAAAACAATGCAATTTTAACATTGCAAATCGTAAAAGCCGATTACGCCGAAAAAGTTGCGAAATCATTGCGTGAGTACAGCAAGAAAGCCAATATCCCTGGATTTAGACCCGGAAAAATCCCAGCAGGTTTAATCCAAAAAATGTATGGCAAAGCTATGTTGGCCGAAGAAATTAATAAAATTGTAAGCGATGAATTGTACAAATACATCCAAGACAATAAAATTAATATGCTTGGCGAACCATTGCCTAACGAAACAGAACAAAAAGTTATCGATTTTAATACGGATGAGGAGTTTGAATTTCTATTCGATATCGGATTGGCACCAGAATTTGATGTAGAATTATCCACCAAAGATAAGATTGACTCTTACAGCATTGCAGTTAGCGATGAAATGATTGACAATCAGGTTAAATCTTACACAGCTCGTTATGGCAAATATATTCAGGAAGAAGTTGTGGAAGCAAATGATATGCTTAAAGGTGAACTTCTTGAATTAGCGGATGGAAAAGTAAACGAGGATGGAATTAAAGTTGCTGATGCTGTTTTGACCCCATCGGTTATGGCAGATGAAGCTATCAAAGCACAATTCGTAGGTGCTGCCAAGGGTGCGGTAATTGTTTTCAACCCAAGCAAAGCATTCGAGAATGAAACTGAAATTAGTACCCTTTTGAAAATTTCGAAAGACGAAGTAAAAAATGTTAGTTCTGATTTTCAGTTTACAATTCAAGGCATTACCCGTTATCACGAATCAGAAATTGACCAAGAATTCTTCGATAAAATGTACGAACCCGGAACTGTGACTACCGAAGAAGAGTTCCGTGCTAAGATTAAATCGAATATCGAAGAAAACTTAATTAGCGACAGCGATTATAAATTCGGTGTTGATGCACAAAAAGCATTGCTTGAAAAATACAACAATCTGGTTTTTCCTGATGCTTTCCTTAAACGTTGGGTGTTGGCAACCAACAAAAACTTAACACAGGAAACTTTGGAAGAAGATTTCCCAAAGATGATTGAAGATTTGAAATGGCAATTAATCAAAGACAAAATTGTTAAAAACTTTAAGATAAAAGTTGAAAACGAAGATGTTGAGGACTATGCTAAGAAAATAACCAAAGCACAATTTGCTCAATACGGTATGGTAGGTATGGATGACGAATTGATTGCAAACTATGCCAAGGACATGCTCAAAAAAGAAGAAACTTTGAAAGGCATCATTGACAGAGTGGTTGACAACAAGGTTTATAACTCGGTAAAACAAGTAGTAACAATCAATACCAAAAATGTTACAATCGAAGAATTCAACAAATTTTTCGAAAACTAATTCAGAAAGACAATAGTTGAAAAATTATTAATCTTTTGTCGAAAAGGCTTTTATCCGAATTATTTTAAACAAAAAATATATACTTTTGTTTGAAGTATGACAATCGGGGGAAAAGCCTTTTCCGATTAATTAACTCCAATAAATAAGCAATATGAATATAAATAATGATTTTCGCAAATATGCTACCAAACATCTCGGTTTGAACGGATTAGCATTAGATAAATATGTAGACATCACGAGCAATTTTATATCGCCTTCCATTCTCGAAGAACGTCAACTCAATGTTACTCAAATGGATGTATTTTCTCGATTGATGATGGATCGTATCATTTTTTTGGGTACGCAAGTAGATGATTATACTGCCAATGTAATACAAGCACAATTACTCTATCTTGATTCTTCGGATCCCGGAAAAGATATTTCAATCTACCTGAATTCTCCTGGAGGTTCAGTTTATGCTGGGTTGGGAATTTACGACACCATGCAATTCATCGGTTCCGATGTTGCTACTATTTGTACAGGAATGGCAGCTTCAATGGCTGCAGTATTGTTAGTAGCAGGTACTCATGGTAAACGTTCAGCACTGAGACATTCAAGGGTAATGATACATCAACCCATGGGAGGTGCTCAGGGTCAAGCATCTGATATTGAGATTACTGCCCGTGAAATTCAAAAATTAAAGAAAGAACTTTATACGATTATTGCAGAGCATTCAGGTAATACTTTCGAGAGAATTGAAAAAGATTCTGATCGCGACTACTGGCTCAATTCAAAAGAAGCCTTAGATTATGGCATGATTGACAGAATTCTAATCAACGAAAAGAAAAAATAAAAACCGCTTAAGTTTTTCAGCTATTCATATTAGACATTATATAAGTTGGGATATTTAATACTATTGCTTAGTTTTATTGATTTTGCTTTTGCCCCCCCAAATGGAGGCTTTAAGACCAAAATTTTTATTTTTAGAATATGCAAATATCACTCTTTCTCCCCCATTTGGAGGTTGGGGGTCGATAAAATTTCAACTTATATAAACTCTATTGAAATAAAACTCAATATTAAATAGTATTGGAAAATTAGGTTCATAATATTATGGCAAAAAGTAGTAAAAAATGTGGTTTTTGTGGTCGCCCCGAATCTCAGGTTGATTTCTTCATCATGGGGCAAGAAGGTGTGCATATTTGTAATGAATGTGCTGTTCAGGCTGCCGAAATAGTCAAAGAAAACGTATCCCGTTCGTCAAAAGCACCTGAATTAAATAAGGATCAAGTGCCTAAACCCATGGAGATTAAAGCTTATCTTGATCAATATGTGATTGGTCAGGACGAGGCTAAGAAATTTCTTTCGGTGGCTGTGTACAATCATTATAAACGGTTGATGCAGGAAGATACAAAAGATGATGTAGAGATTGAAAAATCAAATATCATCATGGTGGGATACACCGGCACCGGAAAAACTCTTCTTGCTAAAACAATTGCTAAAAAGCTACATGTTCCATTCGCAATAGTGGATGCTACAGTGCTAACAGAGGCAGGGTATGTAGGTGAAGATATTGAAAGTATACTCACACGCTTACTGCAAGTAGCTGATTATGATGTGAAATCTGCCGAACGTGGAATAGTATTTATCGACGAAATAGATAAAATTGCCCGCAAAGGCGACAATCCAAGCATTACCCGTGATGTGAGCGGCGAAGGAGTTCAACAGGGTTTATTAAAACTGCTCGAGGGTGCAGTGGTAAATGTTCCACCTCAGGGCGGTCGTAAACATCCGGATCAGAAAATGATAGCCGTAAACACTCAAAATATCTTGTTTATTTGTGGTGGTGCTTTCGATGGAATTGAAAAGAAAATTGCTTCTCGACTCAATACCAGAGTGGTTGGTTATGGTGCTGCCATAGAAAACGAACAGTTCGATAGGAACAATTTACTTCAATATATTGCCCCTCAAGATTTAAAATCCTTTGGTTTAATTCCTGAAATTATAGGTCGATTACCTATATTAACTTATTTGGAACCACTCGATCGTGAAGCATTGCGTAAAATTTTGACCGAGCCTAAGAATTCTATTATCAAGCAATATACCAAGCTCTTCAAAATGGATCAGATAGACCTAGTTTTTGACGAAGACGCCTTGAATTATATTGTGGATAAGGCGATAGAGTTTAAGCTTGGTGCACGTGGTTTGAGGTCGATTACCGAAACCATTATTATGGATAAAATGTATGAAATGCCATCCAAGAAAGAGAAAAAACTCAAAATTGAATTGGAATATGCTCGAACGAAGATTGAAAAGACAAATCTTCATCGTTTGAAAATTGCTTAGTTTTTAGATTTTGATGCAGTAATCGTAATTTTTATATCAAAATTAGACACTGTCAAATACATAAATATGTATTAAAAACAGGATATTGACAAAAAAAACAGTTAATATCCTATTTTTTTTGCCAAAACACTTGCATATTAGAAATCTGTTTATATTTTTGTTGTTGATAAATTAATCAAGGATAGGAAAAGCAGAAACAATTAATTACCAAAAGCTTACTATATTATTGCGAGGTTGAGTTTTTGAAAATAAATCATTATTTGTTGAATCAAAATTTCAAAGTTAATCTGCAATTTTCAACTTGTAAAACAAGAACTTTATTTAGTGCAAGCTAAACTAAATAAAATTTAAAAATAAAATTTTTGTTTTTTTCTTCAAAGCGTGCATTTAATTCAACAATAAATACTACTTTCGTAAAACCTTTTTATAAACAATTGATGCAAATATGGCCACACATTCTGTTTTGACCCAACATTTGAAAAAGAACTTTGGATTCGATGGTTTCAAAGGGAATCAGGAAGCTGTCATCCAAAACGTCCTTGATGGGAATGACACTTTTGTGCTTATGCCTACAGGTGGTGGCAAGTCGCTTTGCTACCAATTGCCATCTTTATTAATGGAGGGAACAGCGATTGTAATTTCGCCCTTGATTGCTTTGATGAAAAATCAGGTGGATGCGATGCGAAGTTTTAGTGAAGAGGATGGAATAGCACACTTCATCAATTCCTCATTATCGAAAATGGCTATCGATCAGGTAAAATTGGATTTACTGTCAGGCAAAACAAAACTGTTGTATGTTGCTCCTGAATCATTAACCAAGGAAGATAATATTGAGTTTTTAAAACAACTCAAGATTTCATTTTATGCTGTAGACGAAGCACATTGTATATCGGAATGGGGTCACGATTTCAGACCAGAATATAGACGTATACGCCCCATAATCAATGAAATAGGAGCAGCTCCGTTAATTGCTCTGACGGCCACGGCTACTCCAAAAGTGCAGCACGATATACAAAAAAACTTAGGCATGTTGAGTGCCAAGGTTTTTAAATCGTCATTCAACAGGGCCAATTTGTATTATGAGGTTCGCCCTAAAACCACTGATGTAGACAAAGACATTATTAAATATATTCGTTCGCAAGGTAAGAAATCAGGTATAATCTACTGTTTGAGTCGCAAGAAAGTAGAAGAATTAGCTGAAACGCTGAGCATGAACGGAATTTCTTGTTTGCCTTATCACGCAGGGATGGATTCCATAGTGAGAAGTGAAAATCAAGATAGTTTCTTGATGGAAAAAGTACAAGTAATTGTAGCAACCATAGCTTTCGGAATGGGAATTGACAAACCAGACGTACGCTTTGTGCTGCATTATGATATGCCAAAAAGTCTCGAAGGTTATTATCAGGAAACTGGTAGAGGTGGACGAGATGGTGGTGAAGGTCAATGTATTGCCTTTTACGCCTATAAAGATTTAGACAAATTACGCAAATTTATGCAAGGCAAACCCGTAGCCGAACAAGAAATCGGGAATCAATTATTATTAGAAACACAAGCTTACGCAGAATCATCGGTTTGTCGTCGGAAGTTATTACTTCATTA
The DNA here is from genome assembly GCA_038249855.1 of Bacteroidales bacterium. Classification (GTDB taxonomy): domain Bacteria; phylum Bacteroidota; class Bacteroidia; order Bacteroidales; family Paludibacteraceae; genus Paludibacter. The sequence continues at coordinate 7,773 of JBBSCW010000033.1, read as the reverse complement.
TTTCGGCGAAGAATACCCCAATGATAACTGTAGCTGCTGTGATAACTGTATGAAACCACGTAAATTTATAGAAGGACAAGAACTTTTGTTGCTTGTATTAGAGACTATCTCTATCGTTCGCGAAAAATTTAAAGCCGAACATATCGTTGATATTTTGAAAGGAAATGAGACTTCCGACATAAAATCATATCAACACGATGAACTTGAGAACTTCGGTTCAGCATCTGACGAAGACGAGAAAATGTTACATTCTGTTATCCGACAGGCCATGATTGCAGGTTTCTTATCGAAAGATATAGAAAACTACGGATTGTTGAAAATTACAGCTGGAGGAAAAGCCTATGTGAAAAAACCAACTGCATTTCCTATTGTAAAGGACAATGAGTTTGATGAAGATGATGAAGATATAAATGCAAAGAGTACTGGAGGCGGAACATGCGCTGCCGATGATGTATTGTTTTCAATTTTGAAAGACTTGCGAAAAAAAATGTCTAAGAAGTTGGAAGTTCCGCCATTTGTAATATTTCAGGATCCTTCGCTCGAAGCTATGGCTACCAGCTATCCAATTACTATGGACGAGCTGCAAAACATACCTGGAGTTGGTGCAGGGAAAGCAAAACGATATGGCGATGAGTTCTTGAAATTAATCAAAGAACACGTCAAGGAAAATGAAATCATTCGTCCCGAAGACCTTCGAGTACGGACTGTGGCTAATAAATCGAAACTCAAAGTTTCTATTATTCAATCCATCGACCGAAAAATAGCCTTGGACGACATTGCAATGGCTAAAGGTTTGGAAATTGGGGAGTTATTAGATGAAATAGAAGCAATCGTATACTCAGGGACCAAGATTAATATCGATTATTTCTTAGATGAGGTAATGGACACCGATCATGTAGACGAAATTTTTGACTATTTCAATTCTGCTGAAACCGATAAAATTGAGCCAGCGCTTAACGAACTTGGCGAAGATGATTATAGTGAAACAGAAGTTAGATTGGTAAGAATCAAATTTTTATCGGAAAAAGGAAATTAAAAATATATTTATAAAAGTCGGAAAGTATTTCTGGCTTTTTTTTTGCTTTTTTTTGTGTAACTTGATCCTGAATAGGCGAACTAAATCCCACTTTAAATACTTTCAATTATTAGACTAAATCTGAGTTTGATTTCGTTATCTTAATAGACCAAATTGTGATTTATGCCCAATTTAGATTATTAGGCTTTAAATATTATGTTATTGAGCATATTTTAAAATAAGTTTTAAAATATTTTATGGTTTGTTCAAAGAAAGGATATATCTTTCGGATTATTTTAGCAATTGTAACTTTATTTGCAAAATTTATAGTTTAAAAGTATTTCAGAATTGTAATAATTACATATTATTACTATTTTTGCAAATCAAAAAACTTAATCAATCATCTACTTAAAATAAAGATACATTATGTTCAAGAAATTATACATTTTCTACCGTGATGGATTTACAAACATGACCGTAGGCAAAACCCTTTGGATTATAGCACTGATTAAACTTTTTATCATGTTTGCCATTCTGAAAACCTTCTTTTTCCCCAATTATTTGAATACCAATTTTGATAATGACGAAAGTAAAGCGAACCATGTTCGTCAAGAGTTAATAAATAAATCGAATTAATCACTTATAATTAAAAACATTTTTATGGAATTATTAGATGCGTCTTTGTTAGGATGGTCCAGGGGGCAATTTGCTCTTACGGCTATGTATCATTGGTTATTCGTACCACTGACCTTAGGTTTAGGGGTAGTTATGGCAGTAATGGAAACCCTTTATTACAGAACTGGCGACGAATCGTGGAAAAAAGCCACCAAGTTTTGGATGACATTATTTGGGGTAAATTTTGCGATTGGAGTTGCTACGGGTATCATCTTAGAGTTTGAATTTGGAACTAATTGGTCCAATTACAGCTGGTTTGTCGGTGATATTTTTGGTGCACCATTGGCTATCGAAGGAATTATGGCTTTCTTTATGGAAGCAACTTTCATTTCCATCATGTTCTTTGGATGGAACAAGGTAAGTAAGAAATTTCACTTAGCTTCCACTTGGCTGACTACAATCGGAGCCACATTATCAGCGTTATGGATTTTAGTGGCCAATGCTTGGATGCAATATCCAATAGGCATGGAATTTAATCCTGACATGACGCGTAACGAGATGATTGACTTTTGGAGCATTCTATTATCACCAGTAGCAATTAATAAATTCTTACACACCATATTTTCGGGTTGGGTAATGGGTGCGTTGTTTGTAATCGGCGTAAGTGCCTGGTTCTTAATTAAAAAACGTGATATTGTATTTGCCTTAAGAAGCATCAAGGTCGGTGCAATTTTTGGTTTGATTTCCAGCATATTAATAATATGGACTGGCGATGGTTCGGCATATCATGTTGCACAGAAACAGCCCATGAAATTAGCAGTAATGGAAGGGCTATATAAAGGTCAAACTCAAGCAGATTTATTGGCATTCGGAGTTTTGAATACTGATAAGAAGGCATATAATGACACAGTTGAACCATTTATTTTTAAAATGCCGATTCCAATTCCTGGCATGTTGTCGTTTTTAGGTTATAGAAGTTTTGATGCTTTTGTTCCTGGTATTAACGACATTATCGATGGAGGTTATACTGTAAAAGATGCAGAAGGCAATGAAAGTATCGCTTTGTCGTTTGCTCAAAAACAAGCACGTGGAAAAGCTGCCATCGAGGCTCTGGCCAATTATCAAAAATCGATGGAAGCCAAAGACACCATAGCAGCTCAACAATATAAATCCATATTAAAAGAGAATTACTCTCATTTTGGCTATGGATATCTTGAAACTGCAAAAGATTTAATCCCCAATATTCCAATGGTTTTCTATTCCTTCCACATAATGGTAGCGTTGGGAATGTATTTTCTTGCTTTGTTTGTGATAGTGCTTTTCTTTGTTTATCGCAAGAATATTCAAAATCATAATTGGCTATTGTGGATTGCTCTTCTTAGTATTCCGTTGGGTTATGTAGCGGGCGAATTAGGCTGGGCAGTAGCCGAAGTAGGCCGTCAACCTTGGGCTATACAGGATGTACTTCCAGTTCAGGCGGCTGTTTCAAGTGTTTCTGCTGGCTCGGTGAAATTGACTTTCTTCCTTTTCTTAATTTTGTTTACTGCACTGTTGGTTGCCGAAATAAGAATCATGTTGAAACAAATTCAAAAAGGACCGGATGCCGAATAATGAAATTAAGAATTTAAGTACAATTATTTAATACTACAAAATATCTATATTATGTTAACATACTCATTTCTACAACACTATTGGTGGTTTATTATCTCCTTGTTGGGTGGAATTTTGTCCTTTCTGCTATTTGTGCAAGGCGGTCAATCCATGCTATTTTCTCTTTCGAAAACGGAAGATGAACGTCGCTTATTAGTCAATGTTCTGGGTCGGAAGTGGGAGTTCACTTTCACTACGCTCGTAACTTTTGGAGGTGCATTCTTTGCCTCATTCCCCTTGTTTTATTCTACCAGCTTTGGTGGAGCCTATTGGGTTTGGATGGCCATCTTGTTTTGCTTTATCATTCAGGCAGTTTCCTACGAATTTCAATCGAAACCTGGTAATATTTATGGCAAAACCACCTACAGAGTGTTACTTTTTATCAACGGTTTGTTAGGAACAATTCTACTTGGTGCGGCTATTGCAACTTTTTTCACAGGGTCAGATTTTACTGTGAATAAAGCCAATATTACGTCGATTTCGCAACCGGTAATCAGTCAATGGGGCAACTCATGGCACGGATTAGAGGCTTTGCTCAATCTACGAAACTGGATGTTAGGGTTGGCGGTATTCTTTTTGGCACGTACTTCTGCATCACTTTACTTTATCAACAGATTGAGTCATCCTGTACTTGAAAAGCGTGCCCGTAAATATGTTATTTACAATGCAGTTCCTTTTTTAGTGTTCTTTTTGACCTTTGTTATCTGGACATTGTTAGCTGAAGGTTTTGCAGTAGATCCAAAAACAGCTGTAGTAAGTTTGGAAAAATTCAAATACTTTAATAATTTAATTGAAATGCCTATAGTACTTATATTATTCCTATTGGGAGTTGTAAGTGTACTTTGGGGGATTATTGGTACTGTGTTGTCCGATAAATTCAATAAAGGTATTTGGTTTACAGGTGCGGGTACAATTGTTACAGTTTGCAGCTTGTTGTTGATTGCTGGTTATAACAATACCGCATTTTATCCTGCATTACCCAATATTCAAAGTTCTTTGACTATTTTCAATGCATCATCCAGTCAGTTTACACTTAAAACTATGTTCTATGTTTCATTTATGATTCCTTTTGTGATTGCCTATATATTTTATGCTTGGCGTGCAATGGAAAAGAAACCTACAGATATTGAAGATGTAAACAACGATCATCACGCTTATTAAAGATAGTTTTTAATAGCTTAAAAATAATTCCGCCCTTTGTCTAGATGAAATGACAAAGGGCGGAATTTTATAATAAAATCTTAGAACTGATTAGAGAACTACTTCAATAGAATATGCAGGTAGTGTCATATTGATTTTCTGATTGTTTAAATTAAAACTATTTCCAAAAACAGCTTTCAGATTAGTCTTATTCAAATACTTTGGCAGTAAAACTTCAAAACTTTGACTTTTCGGAGAATTATTAAGTAAAATAACAGTTTGTTTATCAAAGTACTTTCGGGCATAAATCCAAGTTGTAGGAGTTGTTTGCAGATTGATAAAATCGCCATAAACCAACACTGGATTATCTTTACGTAAATGTGCCAATGTACTTATTTGATTCCGAAGTTTGATTTCACGATTATTGAGTCCGTCGAATTTCATCATCCTGCGTGAATCAGGATCATTGCCGCCTGTCAGACCAATTTCATCGCCATAGTATAGAACTGGAACTCCTGGAATAGTGAGATTAAAGGCATGAAAAAGCAAGAATTTATCATAAGCGGTCGAATCGGTAATTCCAATCTCCCGTTGCCAACCAGCAGCTTTGGCATCTTCACCAAATTTCAAATCGCCGGAAGCATAAGCCATAAATCGTGCTTTATCGTGATTGCCCGAAATATAACCCATCAGATTATGATTCCCGTAAATGTAAAGGCTCGACCTCAACACTTGTTGCACTTTCTGTAAATCGCCCCCTCCTACTCCAGCAAAAGTAGTATTGGCAATATCATACACATTAAAATCAAATTGTCCATCGAGCATTCCCGTAGTTAAATAGCTGGCGATTAATTTGGGACTTCCGTAAGTTTCGCCTATTTGATAAGGTGTTTGTCCACCAAATTCTTTTTTCAATTTCAGGGTTAATGTTCTCCAAAATTCTTCGTTAATGTGCTTACAAGCATCGTGGCGAAAACCGTCTAACTTAAATTCCTTTATCCAATATAGAGCAGAATCCGTCATCATATCTACCACTTTCGGATTTGAAAAATCGAGCGAAGGCATAAATGTATCGAACCACGTAGTAAGTCGTTGCTCGTCCCATTTCTCAACATTCATTGTTCCATCGGGTAAATAGAGCGATGTGGCATACTCTGGATGTTGCTTATAAAGTGGATGTTGCTCATGCACATGATTGGCTACATAATCTAACAATACATTGATTTCGTGCTTATGTGCCTTTTCTACAACTTGCTTCAACTCTTGATTTGTACCAAAACGAGTATCTACTTGCGATGAAGAAATAGGCCAATAACCGTGATAGCCCGAAAATTTGGTTTTCATGGGAGCGTAATATCCATAAGGCTCAGTAGGATTTTGACTCAACGGTGAAACCCACAATGTATTAAACCCAAGTTTTTCAAAATATCCACTTTCAATTTCTTGTTGTAAACCAGCCAAATCACCTCCCCAATAATCTACTTTCGGGTTTACATCAGGACGGTTAAGTGGATGATCATTGGCTGTGTCACCATTTTTAAAACGATCCACCAATAAAAAGTACATAATTTGTGCTTGTCTATCGTTTCGGGTAATCTGTTTGGCATCAGTAAGCACTTCTCCATGATGCAAAGGAATCAGTATATCGTTACTTACACCCCATATATTACTTGCCCAAACCCTTATAAAAGAGCGTTCTACATCATTGGCTTCAGTAGGAATATCAATCGTAATTTTACCCGACTTCATTTTAATAAATTTCGCAGGTAATAATCGATTTTGCCAATAAGCAAAAACGGAAGTGGCTTGATTTTCCAAAGTCAGTGTAATATTCTGCTGTGAAAAATTATCAGTTAATAATATTGGAAATGAATCATTTTTGCCTGCTATTTGAAGAATCGAATTATATTTACCGAATCCATTGTCCACTTTATTTGGATTACTTACATCGTGCTTTTGTTCACCATCGATAAGTAATTGATATAGATAAGTACCTGGGCTTAAACTAAGTTTTAACTCAAATTGATTATTGATGAATTGTAAATCGGGTGTTCTCGAAGGTGTCCAATCATTCATCTGACCCGCAATCTGTACCTTATTCGGTCGCTTATTCTGCACTAACAACGGATCATATATGAACACATAGTCTATTTTGTCTGATTTACGGCAAGGTACAGAATAGGCAAACCCTTTTACCCAGATTTTTAAATCGACAAATTGCTCCATTTCTGAGTTTACATTTAAGTTTGCATTCAACTTATCCTTAGAGAGTTGGATGTCAACCAACTCAGATGATGAGGTAACAGAATCAATATCAGCAGGATGTAAAATAAAATCTTGAAGAAAAAGCTTGTTTTGTCCAATTTCGAGCGTAAGTAAACTATTCAAGTTCAGGTTGTCGGGTGAGTCAGCCGGTTGATTTAAGCTTGGCTGGCAGGCAATCATAAGGACAAATAGAGGAAATAATAGGTTTCTGATTTTCATTTGAGTATATTAATTGATTTATTTTCATTCAACTTACAAATTAAATGAAATAATCGTGGATAATAGTCAACGCTATTAGATATGATTTAGATTATTACCGCAAACGATTTCAGGAAAGGGAAGCGTTTAGTGTTTAGCGTTTAGTGTTTAGTGTCTGAATATGTTCACTATCACTAACTCTCTCCATAAGAGTCCTCGATACCTAACGAAGTAGGACAAAAATGTCGTTGAATTATATTTAGTAAAAGAAATTTATCAAACTTTCTGTCATAATATTACAAAAACAATCATTTTATCATTTAATGTGAAATTTTAAATGCGTAATCCCTGGAAATGCAGTGAATAAATGAGTATTTTCTCATTTGTTTTTTGTATATTTGTATGTTTTTTCGGAATATAAAAAGCGGGAAAATCATAGATTCTTATTTGAACAAACAATATAAAGTAACTAACAGAATTTCAATATAATAGACAATGAGCGAAGAAGAAAGAGCATTAGCAAGTGCCGATTATGGTGCAAGCAGCATTCAGGTATTAGAAGGATTAGAAGCAGTACGTAAACGTCCGGCCATGTATATTGGCGATATTGGCGTAAAGGGTTTGCATCACTTGGTATACGAAGTGGTCGACAATTCGATAGATGAAGCCTTGGCGGGTCATTGCGATACGATAAATGTAACTATCAACGAAAATAATTCTGTAACTGTTGTCGATAATGGTCGTGGAATTCCAGTTGATATGCACGAAAAAGAAGGCAGATCGGCTTTGGAAGTTGTAATGACAGTGCTCCACGCAGGTGGTAAATTTGATAAAGACAGTTATAAAGTTTCAGGAGGTTTACACGGCGTTGGGGTTTCGTGCGTGAATGC
>JBBSCW010000032.1:0-16223 GCA_038249855.1 Bacteroidales bacterium | reverse complement strand
GTAGAATTAGGAAAAGCACTCACTTCAATCGGACTTGAAGTAGGTGGAGTGGACGAAGTGCAAACTGTCAAAGGTGGTTTGGAAGGTTTGGTAATTGGTGAGGTGATTACCTGCTTAAATCACGAGAATTCAGACCATTTGCACGTTACAACTGTCAATGTCGGTGCAGCTGATTTGTTGCAGATAGTTTGTGGTGCTCCCAATGTGGATGCCGGTCAAAAAGTTGTTGTGGCTACCGTAGGAACTGTACTTTATGATGGTGACGAAAGTTTTACGATTAAACGCTCTAAAATACGCGGTGTGGAATCGATGGGGATGATTTGTGCGGAAGATGAAATTGGTATCGGAGTGAGCCACGATGGAATTATCGTATTGCCTGACGATGTGGAAGTTGGCCAATTGGCCAAAGATTATTACGGTGTTAAAAGCGATTGGCTGATTGAGGTAGATATTACGCCCAATCGGGTAGATGCTGCTTCTCATTATGGAGTTGCCCGCGATTTGGCGGCTTATTTTGCTTTGATTAATCCTGCGGTCAAACTCACCAAACCTTCGGTAGAAGCATTTGCCGTACAAAATACAAACCTTACTATTCCGGTGGTGGTTGAGAATCCAGAGGCATGTCCTCGGTATTCGGCTGTTTCAATTTCTGGCGTAAAAGTTACCGAATCGCCTGACTGGTTGAAAAATGCTTTGCTGGTTATCGGTTTGCGTCCCATCAATAATGTCGTTGACATCACCAATTTTGTGTTGCACGAAATGGGGCAACCTTTGCATGCTTTCGATGCTGATAAAATTAAGGGTAATTCCGTTCATGTTAAATGTTTGGCTGAGGGAACTCCTTTTACAACGCTCGAAGGACTTGAACGCAAACTGAATAGTGCCGATTTAATGATTTGTAATGCCAAAGAACCGATGTGTATTGGTGGTGTTTTTGGAGGAATTGATGCCGGTGTAACAGAATCTACTCAGAACGTATTCTTGGAAAGTGCTTATTTCAATCCTGTTTATATACGTAAAACTGCACGTCGCCATGGTTTGAATACCGATGCTTCATTTCGCTTTGAACGTGGTTGCGATCCTACCAATACAGTTTATGTGCTGAAACGCTGTGCATTATTGATTCAAGAAGTAGCTGGTGGAACAATCTCGAGTCAAATTATCGACGAATATCCAACTGAAATTAAGCCTTTCGAAGTAGAATTGGCAATTTCAAAGGTAAATTCATTGATTGGAAAAGAAATTGGAAAAGACAAGATTGAGATCATTCTGAATGCTCTCGAAATGAAGATTGTAAGTCAGAACGATGCGGGTTATGTGCTTAAAGTGCCGCCATATCGGGTTGATGTACAACGTGATGTGGATGTTATTGAAGATATTTTGCGAATTTACGGTTATAATAATATTGAAATAGGGGAGAAGTTGAATTCAAATTTGAGTTACAGTTCAAAGCCTGATAGCCATAAATTGCAACAAACAATTTCGGAGCAACTTACCGCCCAAGGTTTTAATGAGGTGCTGAATAATTCTTTGACAAAGGCAGCTTATTATACTGATTTAAGTTCATTCCCAGCTGCTCAAAGTGTAAAAGTTATCAATTCATTGAGTTCCGATTTAAGCGTAATGCGACAAACTTTGCTGTTCGGTGGGTTGGAAAATATAAATCGAAATATAAATCGTCGACATGCTGATTTGAAGTTTTATGAGTTCGGAAATTGCTATTATTTTGATGGATCTAAAAAGGATACAAGTGATACATTGGCTTGCTATTCAGAGGATTATCATTTGGGAATGTGGGTTACGGGAAACAAAAACGCAGCTTCCTGGACCAAAGCGGAAGAGAAAAGTAGTTTCTATGAATTAAAAGCTCACGTTCATAATATTTTAACTAGGTTGGGATTCGATTTGAGGCAGTTGGTAATCAGCGAACACAGCGATGATTTATTGATACAGGGTCTTAGTATTAGTACCAAAAAGTCAACTCAATTGGCAGTTTACGGAATTGTTCATCCTAAAATCCGCAAGGTTGTTGATATAGATCAAGAGATTTATTATGCCGATTTGAATTGGACTTCAATTTTACAAGAGCTTGGAAAACATAAGGTTAGTTATACCGAAATTTCAAAATATCCTGAAGTTAAACGTGATTTGGCTTTGTTACTCGATTATCAGGTAAGTTTTGCCGAGATTGAAAAAATAGCCTTCGAAACCGAACGAAAACTTTTAAAAAAGGTAACACTTTTCGATGTGTACGAAGGAAAAAATCTTGAAGCAGGAAAGAAATCTTATGCGATTAACTTCGTGTTGCAAGACGAAACAAAAACTTTGACCGATAGTCAAATTGAGAGCATTATGAAGAAGTTATTGGATAATTTTGTGACTAAATTAGGAGCCAAACTTCGATAGATTATAACCAAAAAAACAAAGGGTGATTATTGTTGTAAAAAACATAATCGCCCTTTTTATTTTCTTATATTCTCGAAAGCTTCATCTGAATTGTTTGTATTTGTTTATAGTTAGGCAGTAAATTTCTACAAATCATTCATATATACTTGGTTTGAGTGTTTTTTTTAGTAAAATAATACAAATGTATACGATAAATTAATATCTTTGTTTCTTCTCTCAAACACATCATTTGGTATATTATGAAAAAACAAACCCTAATCCCATTATTACTGCTGTTATGTGGAGTTATATTGGCACAATCTTATGTAAAAAATAATGAAATTATTATTCTAAATTGATTCATACCAATTATCAAGAGCAGATATTGTTTAGAGTGAAGTGTAGCTTTTGGGAGCGACTAAATCAAAACTAGAATCAAAACATCTAATATCAGAGATGTCTGTTATAGAATAAATTAATTTCAATTTGTTACTTATGTGGTCTTTTTTTTAAGTAAATTGATATTTAATTGATTCTTATTTTTAATAGCATAACACGAAATTTCAATATCAGATTATTATAGCTAAATTTGTCCTCTGAAAACAATAAAACTAAAAATAATATTTATGAGTAAAATTCGTGCTGCCATAGTTGGATATGGTAATATTGGTAAATCGGTACTTGAAGCCTTGCAGGCATCACCAGATTTCGAAGTGGCCGGCGTAGTGCGTCGTGCATCTTCTTTGGATAATAATCCTTCTGAACTTACAGAAATTCAAGTAGTTGATGATATTAAAAAACTTGAAAAGGTTGACGTTGCTATCATTTGCTCGCCTACCAGAAGTGTAGCAGCCCAAGCCAAAGAAATATTGGCATTAGGCATTCATACGGTCGATAGTTATGATATTCATGGAGGAATTTGGGGTCTTCGTCAGGAATTGGATCCGATAGCAAAAGCTAATAATTCTGTTTCAATAATTTCTGCAGGTTGGGATCCAGGAAGTGATTCCATCGTTCGTGCACTTCTTGAGGCAATTGCCCCCAAAGGAATTACATATACCAATTTTGGACCAGGCATGAGTATGGGTCATACAGTGGCTGTAAAAGCTATCGATGGTGTTAAAAAAGCACTTTCGATGACTATTCCAGTCGGAACTGGCATCCATCGCCGTATGGTATATATTGAACTAAAAGACGGTTATAAATTTGAAGAAGTGGTTGCAGCTATCAAAAAAGATGAATACTTTGTGCATGACGAAACACATGTTTTTCAGGTTGAAGCTGTTGATAATTTGTTGGATATGGGTCATGGAGTGAATCTTGTGCGGAAAGGTGTTTCGGGTAAAACTTACAACCAATTGTTCGAATTCAATATGAAAATTAATAACCCAGCACTTACAGCCCAAATACTTGTAGCTTGCGCAAGAGCAACAACACGAACTGCTCCGGGCGCTTATACCATGATTGAAATTCCTATGATTAACTTGCTTTACGGTGAAAAGGAAGCACTTATTCGTAGACTTGTTTAACAATCTATTGACATATATTGAATCCCCCTTTGACTTTTGGTTAAAGGGGGATTTTTGCATCTTATAACTTCGCCTGATTTTTGTTTCGTTTTAATTGTTGATAGAGTGGGATTTACATTAGTTCAACACTCAATTTCTAAACGAAAATGTTATCTTTGCATACAACTTGTACGAAAGGTTTCGTAGCACTTTAAATACATTCCTCATGAAGACAAAAAAGAACAAACGCATTCTTGTTATAAGTCTAATCACCCTGACAGTATTATTGGTAGCTAGTGTCTTTTTGTTACCCTGGTTGCTGCGCGATAAGATTATTGAAAAAGCAAGATTGGAGTTAAACAGTAAGCTAGATGCCGAAGTAAATTTCAGTGATGTGAATATCAGCTTATTTCGCAACTTCCCTTATGCGACGATTCGTTTCGAGAATTTTTATATTGCTGGAAAAAATGAATTTGTAAATGACACATTGCTTTTTAGCAAGAATATTGACCTGAGCATCAATATAAAGAGTCTTTTTTCTGATACAGGTTATGATATTCGAAAATTAGAATTTAATCAATCCAAAGTAGTGGTGCGGGTACTCGATGGAGGTCGTGCCAATTGGAAAATCATGAAGAAGGACAGTGCTCAAATGGCCGATAGCAGCGACATGAATTTTCATTGGAAACTAGAAGCCTTCTCAATCAATAATGCCGACATTTATTACCATTACGACAAAAATGGGATGGATTATATATTCAAAAATGTTAATCATACTACAACTGGCGACCTCACCGCTGACAGTTCGTTGCTGGTAACCCGCACTACCTGCGATTCACTCAGTTTTATTTGGGATGGAAATTCTTATATGAAAAATGCGCAGATTTCACTCAATGCTGATATCAATGCCAACCTGAATGATATGATATTTAAAATCAGCAAAAATAGTTCAAAGTTTAACGCGCTTCCTTTTTCTTTTAGTGGCTGGCTTCAAAGTATTCCCGAAGGTTGGGATATGGATTTTTTGTTGAATACCAACGAGGTGGATTTTAAATCATTGCTTTCTGTGATTCCTGCCATGTACAGCACTTCATTTGACGAACTGAAAACGGATGGTGAAGTAGATATAAAAGGTTTTGTTCGCGGAAAATGGGTCAATGATTTCTATCCTGCTTTCAATCTGTCAGTCAAAGCATCCAAAGCTTGGTTTCAATACCCATCTTTACCATCGCGCCTCGAAAATATTAATGTCGATGCTCGAATTAGTAATCCTGGACGCACACTCGATGAAACGCTTATTGATATTCCGCTTTTCTCATTTACACTAGGCGGAAATCCTTTCAAAGCATCGCTCTCAGTTACGAATCCTGTTTCCGACCCTGACATTAAACTTCATGCCAATGGAAAGTTAAACACCTCGTATATTTCCAAAATCTTTCCGCTTGAACCTCCAACAAGTATTCAAGGTGTCGTAGACTTGGGTTTGAATATTGCAGGAAAAAAATCTTGGTTTACCGCCAATATGTATGATAAATTCAAATTCGATGGTTTTATGAATATGGCTGACTTGGCCATAAGAACAGCGTTTCTTCCTCAAAAAGTAGAAATTTCAAAAGCTGCATTAAAATTCGAAAATCGATATGCGGAAGTCAATAACTTACAAATGAAATATGGAGATAACGATATGTTCATTCAGGGGAAATTTGAAAATTATATTGGCTATTTACTTTACGATTCTGAACTTAAAGCCGTTCTGAGTGCCAAATCTAAAAACCTGAATGTAAATGACTTCATGAGTGAGAATAAAGAAGAAAAACCTTCAAGTAAGGCTTCTGAAAAAGAAACAACAGCTTTAAAAACGATACTCATTCCTGAAAATATAGACATTTCGATGAATGCTAGTGTGGAAAATCTGAAATTTGCCGACATGACGCTCACTGGAAGTAATACTGCATTGAAAATAAAGAACAAAACATTAACTATTCAAGACTTGAACACCTCAGGATTTGGAGGAACCATGAAACTCAGCGGACTTTACAATAGTAACGACGAGGTCAATCCGTCGATGCAATTAAAAGTAAATCTTGCAGAGGTAGCTTTTAAACAAATCTTCAATCAGGTTGAAGTATTGCGTAAATATCTTCCGATTTTTGAAAAAGCAATGGGAAAATTTTCTGCCGGACTTTCGATATCAGCTTTGATGGGAGAGGGAATGTCACCCGTGCTTCAAAGTATCAATGGTGATGGAATGTTATCTGCCAGCTCCATCAGTGTTGGCAAAATGATAGCGGTAGAGGCAATTTTAAAAGCTTTGAAGAAAAATGAAATCTTTCCTGTAAATATCGATAAAATTGGAATGACTTTTGATTTGAAAGACGGTAAACTCATTACCAAGCCTTTTAGTGTAAAGCTTTGGGATACGAAACTTACACTGAGTGGCATCACTGGTACTGACAAAACAATGGACTACAATGGCAAAATTCAACTTCCCGATAAATTAAAACTTGGTCGTTTCTCCACCTTTAATCTGAGCATTGGCGGTCTTTTCAGCAAACCAATCGTAAAGGTTGATTTAATGAACACGGTGAACGAGATTGTAAAAGAAAACGTCCAAAAAGCAGAAGATGCTATTGTAGAAAAAGTAGATGAAGTTAAACAAGCTGCACTAGAAAAAGCCAGAAAAGAAAAGGAAAAAGCGATTGCAGCAGCTCGTATTCAAGCCGATAAAATAATTAACTTGGCTGCTTCTCAGGGGGAAATAATGATAAACCAAGCAAAAAAGCAAGGTGACAAACTCGTTGACGAAGCTGCAAACCCCATTACCAAAGCATTGGCAAGGAAAGCTGCCGACGGACTCGTGAAAGAAGCTCGAAAAAAAGCAGACGACCTCAATCAAAAAGCAGCCAAAGAAGCTGAGAAACTTATTGATAATGCGGCCTCTAAAACAACTTTCTAAATTGATAGAATTAACAAAAATATTTTGTTATGAATGTTATGAGAAAACTTTCAAATAAATTTTGTAAATTTGCAAATAAGAAAATAATGATTTAAAAATAAGTATATGAATAAGTTAACTAATTTAATTGTCGTTGTAATAATGGCTTTCGGTTTTTTTGCCTGTAATCCCATCGAAGATATGTTCGATGAAACTTTGCTAATCGGAAAATGGAACTCAGGAACTGAGTTTTATCGGTACGATATCAACGGAAAAGGTGCAACTTGGGATACCAAGGATGATGTCCAAGAGGCTGATGGACAAAAATTTACATGGACGCTTGTTAATGCCGATCTAACTCATATTCATATTATGGAAATTGGTGGTTCAGGCGTTCCAAAAACCTACACAGTAACCGAATTAACTGCGACAAGCCTAAAATACAAAGACGGATTTAATAAGACTTTTAGTTATACGAAAGTAAAGTAAGCTCTATTGAACCAAGGAGTTACAAGTCTATTGACCAAAATTTTAAATTAATAAATTATGAAACCTGTACTCAAAATCATCCTAATTAGTTTTCTGGCAGTCGTAGTAACTTTGATAATTACAATTTCGGTTATGCTTTGGGTTGTTTTTACTCCTGCCAAACTGACTCCCTTAGTAAACTCACAACTTAAAAATTATCTGAATTGTGAGGCGAAAATTGGTGAAGTTGAACTCACTTTTTTTAGCACATTTCCTGAATTTACGTTGAAAACTAGCAGTTTAAGCCTAATACAGCCAATGGTTGAAGCTCCTACGGACACCTTGTTGAAAACCGGAAATATTATTGCAGCCATTGATATTAGAGCATTATGGCGTGAGAATAAATTGATGATTCATAAGTTGAATTTTGAAAATATTCAATTCAATGGTTTTGTTAATAAAGTTGGAAAAACAAATTTTGACATTCTCAAAACCGACACAACAACTACCGATACTGCTGCATTTGCTAATCCTTTCGACCTGATAAAGTTGGATATAATGCAGTTTAAGAATGCGGATATTCATTATGTCGATTTCAAATCTGGAATGCTTGCTCATGTTCTTAAATCTGACGGTGATTTAAGTCTAAAAATGCTCAAAAATGATATTGAATCGAAAGTTAATATTCAGTCACCAGATGTTACGTTTCGCATGGACAGTACCGATTATTTAAAAAATGCAGATATTCATTTAGCAATGCCTTTTGATTTCAATATTGCAACCCAAAAACTAAATTTGGCCGAAACTCGATTGAAGCTAAATGATTTAGCCATATTGCTAAAAGGAAGTTTAGCAATGAATCCTAACAATTCCGATATATTCACTGATTTTGTTTTTGAAACAGAAAATTATGCTCTGCCAAAATTGCTAAATTTAATTCCCAAAAAATATCTGACTTCGCTTGAAGGAACTAAATTGGATGGAATAGTAAGTTCAAAAGTAACGGTAAAAGGCTTATACAATGATGTTTCGATGCCACTTATTGTGATGAATGCAGCATTAGAAGACGGAAAGTTTGAATACGCAGGCTTAGAGAATAAATTCATCCAAATGAATGGCGATGCTAAAATAACTGTTGACTTAAACAACGAAACAGCCTCAAGCATATTCGTAAATCAGTTGGTTGCCCAAACAGGCAAGTCAAAATTTGAAGCAAAAGGATTGATTGACTATATTCTAGCCGATGATATGTTGTTCGATATGGACATGAAACTGCATGTCTTTTTAGATGAATTTGTATCAATGATTCCGAAAGATATGAATGTAAAAATGAACGGTTTGGCTGATGGAACAGCAAAAATGAAGTTTATGCTTTCGGAAATGATGAATTACAAATTTGATAAAATTAAGCTTGACGCCAACCTAAATGCTTCACAACTAAGAATTTCCTACGACACTCTTTCCATGTATACAGACAATGCTAATATAAAATTGAAGATGCCGAATGGAAGTAAATCTTCAACTCAGTTTATGAATTTTGAGTTGCGTAGTAGAGAACTTGGAGTATCTCAAGGGAAAAGTACCCATGCTAATTTCAATAACATCAACCTTCATTCTGAAACTTCTAATTTTTTAGAAACCAATAAATTAAATAATTATCTGTTCGATTTCGATTTCGATTTACTTACAGCTAATATGGACAATATTTATGTGCAAGTAGAGAAATCGAAAGCCAATGTTCAGATGAAAATGAACTTAGCCGACACAACCTCTTTACCCGCAATTACAAGTATTTTCGACATCAAAGCGCTGCATTTACAAATGGATACTATCCACGCAGATATTCAATCTCCAAAAGGAAATTTTGCTTTACGTTCAGACATTAAAAACCCAACTAAAACCATTTTTGATATAAACTACATCAGCACAAGCACAAAAGGCAATATGGGATCTCAGCATATTGTCGCCAACTCCATGTCAGTTTTGGCTAATATCCTGTATAATCCGAATGAAAAAAACAGCATGCTTCAATGGATTCCTAAGGGTCAAGTAGCCGTGAATGATGCTCGAGTGAAAATGGAAGGAGTGAATGCTGATATTCGAATTCCATTGCTTGATTTTGATTTTTCGCAGGACGAATATTCAATTCGGAAAGCAAAGGTTTTAGTGGATAATTCAGACTTTGACCTTACCGGTAAATTGTGGAATGTGAATCAATACTTCCGGAATGAGGGGCTTTTGATGGGCGATTTTACATTTAAATCGAACACAACAGATGTGCAACGTTTGATGCAACTTACCAATGGATTTGGAGAGCAAGACTCAACCTTGAAAGTAATAGAAGCTAATGAAAACAACAAAACTGAACAAGTTGCTGAGAAATCATCTGGTCCTTATATGGTTCCCAAAGGCATGGATTTAAAATTAAATGCAAGTATCAATCAAGTATTGCTCGGTTTTGATTCGGCTCAGCATTTGTTAGGAAATGTCTATGTAAAAGATGGATTGTTGGTTTTGGAAGATGTGCGATTCAATACTTCGGCAGCCAAAATGCAACTCACCGCTATGTATCGTACTCCACGTAAAAACCATATATTTATGGGACTTGATTATCATATTATGGACATGGAAATCAGCGAATTGCTTAAAATGATTCCCGATGTTGATAGTATCATGCCCATGTTGAGGTCTTTTGATGGAAAGGGTGAATTCCACATTGCAGTGGAAACTTATGTCGACTCGCTTTACAACTTAAAGAAATCTACTTTGCGCGGTGTTTCGTCTATAAAGGGTCAGAATTTAGTGTTGATGGATGGTGAAACTTTCTCCGAAATAGCTAAAACTCTTCGTTTTAATAAAAAAACAAAAAACAAGGTAGATAGCTTGTCTGCCGAATTTACTATTTTTCGAAATGAAGTGGATATTTATCCTTTCTTGATTGTGATGGATAAGTACAAAGCTGTGGTTGCGGGTCGACATAATTTAGATATGACTTTCGATTATCATATTTCTGTGACTGACAGTCCTTTGCCATTCAAACTTGGTATAGACGTTAAAGGTACGCTTGACAAAATGAAATACTCTCTTGCCAAGCCTCGATTTGCAAACTTATATAGACCAGCTGCTCGACGAGAAATTGATAATAAACAACTCGAAATTCGTAAAATGATTCGTGATGCACTTACGAGTAGAGTTCGGGAATAATGGACATAATTTAAACGTCTTTCTTATTATAATCATTAGACTTAATTCACTCATTTTCTTTTCCAAAAGGGTTTTCACTGTGTTTTATTCAGTTTTATTGTTAAATAAAGTGATGTTGAACGTATCTAAAGTTCATAGTTTAAATTTTGGAAATTTTAAATATTCTTTATTGTAAAGAAATTAAATATCTTTGCAGTTATAAAATCAAAAATGTTATATGTCAAAAAGTTACAACGGTTACATTGTAGATTTTGAAATAGTGTGATAAATTTTTTTTCAATAAAGTGAAAATGGAATATATAGAAAAGGTTTTAAATAAAATAAATGATTGTATTGAGAACGATACATTTATTGATGTTGAAAAATCAAATATTGAGTTAAAAGATTTATCAACAGGGAATGATTGGAATTCACTAAGGGAAACTGTTTGCGCATTTCTTAATACAAATGGTGGATATATTATTTGTGGAGTTAGAGAAAGAGATAAGAAATATATTTTTAAAGGATTCGACAGAAATAATGAGGGCGGATTAATTGAGCTTCAGAATAAATTCTTTAAAAACGACAATGACAATCTAATTGATATATCAAATTTTATCAAATTTGATTATATAGATTTTAGAAATGGAGAAGTTGCAATTATAAAAGTGAATGCTTTAAGCGATGATTTAAAATATATAAAGTACAAAGATTCATATTTCGAACGTAAATTAACAGGTGATTTTAGAATTGTAAATTCTAGGGTACTACAACAAATAGAATATAAAAAAGAAATTGAAAACTCTAAGGAAATTGCAATAGTTGAAAATGCTGAATTAAAAGATCTAAGCTTGGATAAGATTAATCAATTCATCTTGCTATTAAACCAATCCTATAGAAAAGAATCAATAAAACCAAGCCTAGCTAAGGCTAAACAATTTCTTGAAAATCGACATTTCATTAAAAATGAGAAAGTTACAACACTCGGAATGTTAGTTTGTGGTGAAGACCCATTCAGATTTTTAGAAAACCGTTCTGAAGTAGATTGCTATTTTGACTCTTCAAGCTCCATTTCGAAAGATGACAAGGATTTTCAGGGAGATGTGTTATCATTAATGGATGATGCAGTACGATTTGTATGGGGACATATTAGAACTGGAAGAGTAATTGATGAAGGAGGCAAATCGATTCCAGAATATCCAGAGGAACTAGTAAGGGAAATGATTAATAATTCATTAGCTCATAGAGATTACACAATAAATAAATTCACAACTGTTATAATTGAACCCGGAAAATACTTACAAGTTAAAAATCCAGGAGCATTTAAAGAAAATATTAAAATAACAGATGTCGAATCTATCATTCAGATTCGTCGCTTAATTCCAGGTATTCCAGAAAGTAAGAATCCCAAACTAGCTTCAATATTAAAGGCTTATGATAAAATTGAAAGTCAGGGCAGAGGAATGGCATCGTTAGTTAATGCAACTCTTGCAAATCAAGTTGATTTACCATTTTATGATTTAAAGGATAATTCAACAATAAGTTTAACAATCCCGAGTGGCAAACTATTAGATGAGGAAACCGAGAGCTGGATAAATAGTTTTGAAAACTACATAATCAATAAATTAAAAGACAAAATCACTTTTGAACATAAAATTGTATTGGCGTATTTTAGAAAATCGGAATTATTAAACAAAAACAGACTTTATACAATCCTACTCACAGAAAGCAACAATCATCTAACCGTAGTTGAGCAACTCAAAACAAGTAATTTGATAGTCGAACATGCTGCAAGCACCGAAAACATACCTGTATATGTTCTTGACAGAGAATTAATGAAAACTAATTTTAACACTGAATTAATCGAGATGTTAGGTGAGGAATATATACATTATGAGAATACAACAAAAAATATTTTAAATATTTTATACCGATATACTAAATATAATAAAACAGCAATTAAGCCTGCATCAATCACTCCTGAAATTTATTTCATGGAGAATGGAAAATCTATCAACCCCAAACGCTTTGAAACTTTAGGAAGAAAGATAAGAGGGAATTGTAAAAAATTAAGCGAAAAAGGGATTTTAATAAAAGAAAAAAATGGTGCTTATCTTATAGATTTAAAATATAGGGTAAATGGCCTTTTTTCTTGATATCAAAAATGCGAACCAGAAGACTGATTCGCATTTTACTTTAAAGTTTTCTTTTTGGAGATTTTGAGTTTAGTATTTGTTCATCAACAAATTAACTTCGTCGTTAATCATTTTAGCAAAGTCATTAACATTCATACTACCTTTATCGCCTTCACCTTGTTTGCGTACAGCAACTTCGTTGTTTTCAGCTTCTTTTTCGCCTACAATCAACATAAAAGGTATACGTTTCAACTCGTTATCACGAATCTTACGACCAATTTTCTCATTTCTATCGTCCACCGTAACTCTGATTTCTTGCGATTTAAGGGTTTTGGCCACTTCAAATGCGTAATCGTTAAATTTTTCGCTGATAGGCAAAATAACTACTTGATCGGGTGTGAGCCACAATGGGAATTTTCCAGCAGTATGCTCGATAAGCACAGCCACAAAGCGTTCCATTGAACCAAATGGTGCACGGTGAATCATTATTGGACGGTGTTTAGCATTGTCGTCGCCTGTATATTCCAACTCGAAACGCTCGGGTAAGTTATAATCTACCTGAATTGTCCCTAACTGCCACCTACGACCTATCGCATCTTTAACCATAAAGTCAAGTTTTGGACCGTAAAAAGCGGCTTCACCCAATACTATTTTGGCTTTTAAGCCTTTGGATGCACAAGCGTCGATAATAGCACTTTCCGCCTTTTCCCAATTTTCATCCGAACCTATGTATTTTTCTTTATTACTCGGATCGCGTAGTGAAATCTGTGCTTCAAAGTTTTCAAACTCTAAAGCATTGAAAATGATGAAAATAATATCCATTACTTTCAAAAATTCATCCTTTAATTGATCGGGACGACAGAAAATATGGGCATCGTCTTGTGTAAAACTTCTTACACGAGTTAATCCATGCAATTCACCACTTTGCTCGTAGCGATAAACTGTTCCAAACTCAGCCATACGAACCGGAAGATCCTTGTATGAACGTGGTTTAAATTTGTAAATTTCGCAATGGTGAGGGCAATTCATTGGTTTCAGCAAATACTCTTCGCCTTCTTCGGGCGTATGTATCGGCTGAAATGAATCTTTACCGTATTTTTCATAATGTCCCGAAGTAACATATAATTGTTTGTTACCAATATGTGGGGTCATTACCTGATCATAATCGAAGCGACGTTGAATCTTTTTCAAAAAATCTTCTAAACGTAGACGTAAAGCTGTTCCGCGAGGCAACCAAAGCGGCAACCCTTTTCCTACCATTTCGGAGAAAGTGAACAATTCAAGTTCTTTTCCAATCTTGCGGTGATCACGTTTTTTGGCTTCTTCCAATAACACTAAATACTCATCGAGCATTTTCTTTTTTGGGAACGAAATACCGTAAATACGAGTAAGCATTTTACGTTTTTCGTCGCCACGCCAATAAGCACCAGCTACACTTAACACCTTGATAGCTTTGATAGCTCCTGTATCAGGCAAGTGTGGCCCACGACAAAGATCGGTAAAGTTACCTTGTGAGTACAACGTAATCGTTCCATCGGTTAAGTCAGTTATCAACTCAACTTTATATTCATCGCCTTTGTCTTCAAATTTCTTCAAAGCTTCGGCTTTACTTATGTCCGCACGAACAATTGGCTCTTTTCGAGCAGCCAATTCCACCATTTTTGCTTCTATGGTGGCTAAATCAGCTTCTTTAATAGTTACTTCGCCTGGATCTACATCATAGTAAAATCCGTTTTCGATAGCTGGGCCTATACCGAATTTCATGCCCGGATACAACTCTTGAAGGGCTTCGGCCATAAGGTGAGCTGACGAATGCCAATAAGCATGTTTGGCTTCTTCATCTTCCCATTTGTGCAATTTAATACTTGCATCTTCGGTAATGGGTCGAGATAAATCGCAGACTTCATCATTTACGGAAATTGCTAGCACCTCTTGTGCTAAGCGTGAGCTGATACTTTCAGCCAATTGTAATCCGGTAATTCCTTTCGGAAATTCGCGTACCGAACCATCGGGAAATGTTACTTTAATCATGTTTTTTGAACCTTACAAATGGTTTTTTAATTTAATTTATTTTGTGAATTGCAAAGATAAGTCTTTTTGAATTTAAACAGTACAAATTACTTTGCTAATTCTTGTTTTTACAATATTTCTTGAATTTCTAAATTCAAATAAAAAAAACAGCATCCAAATTTTTGAATGCTGTTTTTTGAGTGAAAATATTATTTTTGGCGAATGAAAATCTGAATTGGTGTTCCAGTAAACTCGTATTTGGCACGAATTTTATTTTCTAAGAATCGCTTATATGGCTCTTTTACATATTGTGGCAGATTGGCAAAAAATACAAATGTTGGTACATAAGTGTTTGGCAACTGAGTTACATATTTGATTTTGATGAATTTACCTTTAAGGGCAGGAGGCGGATATTTCTCGATAGCCGGCAACATATATTCATTTAATTGGGAAGTTGGAACTTTTCTGAATTTATTTTCATAGACTTCAACCGCCATGTCAATAACTTTCAGAATACGTTGTTTGTGAGTTACCGATGTAAAAATAATAGGAAAATCGGCAAAAGGTGCTAAACGTTCGCGGATAGATTTTTCTATTTCCTTTATGTCATTCGTTTCTTTGTTTTCAATCAAATCCCATTTGTTTACACAGACTACCAGCCCTTTTTTATTTTTCTGTATTAATGAAAAAATATTCAAATCCTGAGCTTCCAAGCCACGTGTAGCATCGATCATCAGAATACAAACATCTGAATTTTCAATAGAACGAATGGAACGAACAACTGAATAATACTCCAAATCCTCATTTACTTTGGCCTTTTTCCGAATTCCAGCAGTATCAACTAAATAAAAATCGTGTCCGAATTTATTAAATCGTGAATAAATGGCATCACGTGTTGTACCTGGAATATCTGTTACAATAGTTCTTTCTTCGCCAATAAAGGCGTTGATAATCGACGATTTACCAGCATTCGGGCGTCCTACAACTGCAAATCTTGGTAATTCTTCTTCTAACTCTTCTGAGTACTCAGATTTGAAGTGTGTAAGTAAGGTGTCCAAAAAATCACCAGAACCCAGACCGTTGATGGCTGACATGACGATTGGTTCACCTAAACCAAGTTTATAAAACTCAGCAGCGTTATATTGCCATTCGTGCGTATCAGCTTTGTTTGAAACTAATAAAACTGGCTTTTTAATACCACGTAATATCTGAGCTACCTCTAAGTCGTAATCAGTGATTCCATTCTGAATATCAACCATAAAGATGATAATATCAGCTTCTTCAATGGCTAAAACCACATGTTTTTTAATCTCACCCTCAAAAATATCGGACGAATTTACGACCCAACCTCCAGTGTCAATCACCGAAAATTCACGACCATTCCACTCGCTTTTACCATATTGACGGTCGCGTGTTGTTCCGGCTTCTTCGTTTACTATGGCTCTACGACTTTTCGTAAGCCTGTTAAATAATGTCGATTTCCCTACATTGGGTCGACCTACAATTGCTACAATATTTCCCATTGTTTTTTTGTATATCTATTAAATTTAGATATTTACATTCCTTTTTTCGTTCATCAGCGGTTTTCTCAAATCCCCG
>JBBSCW010000031.1:0-16477 GCA_038249855.1 Bacteroidales bacterium | reverse complement strand
GTTGACTCATCAGTTCAACGGACGCAGAAAAGGTGGATTTGCTTTAACATATAGTACCTTAGCTTCCGTCATAAAATATCCTTTTGCCTCGATCAATGCGCATCCCTCAAAAAATAAATTTGGTTTTTTCGATGCTGAAAAGTCAGATTATGAGCGGATTGCTACTGATTTAGGAATAGGCACATCGCCTTTGAATCACAATCATTATATGCGACATCCTTTGGTGTATTTGGTGGAAGCGGCGGATGATATTTGTTATCAAATTATGGACATTGAGGATGCTCACAAATTAAAAATACTCACCACCGATGAAACTAAGAATTTATTACTTGGATTCTTTGAGCCAGATCGTCGAAAACGCAGGTTGGAAACTTTGCAAATGGTGAGTGACTTGAATGAACAGATAGCTTATTTACGCTCGTCGGTTGTAGGTCATTTAATAGATCAATGTTCCAAGGCTTTTGTCGAAAATGAAGCTGCTATTCTCGACGGAAGTTTTAATTCAACCCTCATCAAATCACTTTCCGATAAAGATACTTATGCATACAGAAATTGTTCAAAAACAGCAGTTGACCGTATTTATTGTTCGTCGGAAGTCTTGGATATTGAACTGTCGGGTTATAAAATTATTCTCACTTTGCTCGAACATTTGGTGTCGGCGGTATTGAGTCCAGAGAAAGCATATTCCAAACAGCTATTATTGCGTATCCCACAACAATATGAAACCAATGCGCCCACAACTTACGGAAAAGTGATGGCTATACTCGATTATATTTCGGGCATGACGGATGTGTATGCGTTGGATTTATACCGAAAAATTATGGGAATGAATATTCCGGGGATTTGATGGGTGAGGGAATCTGTGTCCGACCGCTATACGCAGTCTGACAGATAGATGACTAAGATATTCGTTGTATGCTTAGGCTGAATTAAACAAGTACTTAGCAGCTTAAATGCATCAAACCGCTTATAGCGGTTGGATGCTTCCCGTTCAAATGGGATTATCGGATTAAATCCAACTTATGCACAACGTAAACTATTCCCTATATTTCCAAAAGTCCTTCTGGTAAATTTAGATAGATGATTTTCTTGTCGTGATCTATTTCATCAATATAATTATCACCTACTGGAATTAATAATTCATCATCGGCGGTAGGAATTACAAAAAGTGCATTTTCTGTAGTTTGGTCTACTTCGGTTACGATGCCCAATGAACCTTTTGTCTTGTCAATAAGTTGAAAACCCACAAAATAATCTAATTCGATATCGGTGTCCTCTACCTTTTCGAGGAAATCTTTGGATACAAATACTGTCAATCCGCTGTATTCGCGAGCTTGATTGTCGGAGTTTACGCCGTTCAGTTTCACAAGACCTGTAGTATGAGATTTGAAACGATAGTCATCGATAAAAAAAGGTACCAAAATGCCATTTAATTCCATAATGAAAAACTCAACATCCTCCGAATCGAAAACATCTGTTGTGTAGCTGAATGACATTTCTCCATTCACTCCGTGAGGTTTTATAATTTGACCAATAGGGAAAACGTCTTCTTTAAGTATCATGTTATTAGTATTTTGTGTGTTATTATATTATTCTAGTACTTATTGCATTTTAATCCAAATTAAGCCATATCATATACAATTTTCTTCACCCATTCGGCCCATTCGGCTTGCTGTTTTTGCTTGTCAAAAGTTTCCCATGGAATGGGTTTTCCAATTTTAAGTTTAAAATGTTGATTTTTTTGCTTAAACATTTCATCGGGAAGATACATCATCTCCACATTAAATTTCAGTCCGAAAAATTTACGAATACGAGCTAAATTATAGAAGAAGTTTGAGTTACGACCTTCAAAATAAATAGGTATCACATCTCGTTGATACTGAATAGCTTTGGTAATGAAATTCTTTTTCCATTCTAAATCTACAATTTTACCGTTCACTTTTCGTGAACACATTCCTGCTGGAAATGTAACTAAATGATTTTCAGACTCATATAATTCTTGCATCATGGTGGCATGTCCTTTTGCCTGTGCACCAAACTTATTTACTGGAATAAACATTTCCTTCATGGGATGCAAAAACATCATCAAATCATTCGAAAAAAAACGAACCTTACCATCGTACTCTTTCCCGATTAAATAGCCGGCAGCTATGCCATCGAGTCCACCCAATGGGTGATTGCAAGCAAAAATATAGCGTCCATCTTTCGGTGGAAGGTTTTCCTTTCCTTCAATACTAACCTTGATATTCATGTAATTGAAAGCAGCCTCAATGAATTCGAGATTCTTCTTTCCTGGGTTTTGCCTGAAAAATTCATTAAACTCGTCTTCGTGAACGATCCTGCGTAAATAGTTGACAATCAACTTTGGGACTTTGGTCTTAGGAGCTCTTGTTTTAAGTACTTGAGCTACATCAATCTTTATCACTTTGTGTCTATCCATGTTCAGGCTTGAAGTTTAAAATTTACAATTGGTTGCAAATGTACAAAAATTGCTTTAATTCGGAAACTGAATTCTAATTATGTGAAATCTCCCACTTCTCATATCGTAAATAGAAAATCTAATTTATTATAGAAATATTTATGAATCAAGGAAATGTTAAATTTATTTTCTTAATTCAATTGAATCTTTCCCCACTTTAATCTACTTATCGCTTAATACCGTGATTTTCCACTTAAATAACATATATTGTTCATATTAACGCTGGTTATAGTTAAATGGTGATTGTTGAAAACTTGTTGATAAACCCTTCATAACTAATAAAAAACGGTGTAAAAATTGTTGATAAATTTTTTGTGGTTTAAAGTGGGGAATATCAAAATCTTTTTTATACTTTTACACTACCAAAATTGTAACCAATTCAGATGTCAACATTTCTAGGAAAATATGAAGCAAAGGCCGATGTGAAGGGAAGAGTATTCGTTCCGTCGGTTTATCGCAAACTTTTACCCGAAGGCGAAAAAGAGCGAATCGTGATGCGTAAGGATACCGATAATGACTGTTTGATGATTTATCCAGAGCATATTTGGAATGAAAAGGTGCATGCACTGCAACAAGTACTTGATGAATGGAATCCAGATGACCAATTACTTCTGATGCAATTTGTGTCGGATGCAGAGTGGCTCGATATAGATTCGCAAGGACGAATTTTGTTAGCCAAGAGACATTTGCAGAGTATACAAGTTGATAATTCGGAGATTCTTTTCGTGGGTCTGATAGACCGATTTGCGATATGGGGAAAGACACATTATGAAAATAAGAAATTACAGCCAGTAGATTTTGCGAATTCACTGAAAAATAGAATGAGCAGTCAGAACAAGATTATTACAACATAGAGATATTTACAATTAAGAATATCCGACCATCAAATAAATCTCTACATTTACAACTAAGATGAAGAAAAAAACAAAACATTCAAAACAAATAATCAGCTCTTTATCTGCCGAAGAGATAGGATATCACATGCCTGCCTTGCTCCGTGAAACGATTGAAGGATTGAAAATTAAGTCTGATGGGATTTATGTGGATGTTACTTTTGGTGGTGGTGGACATTCAAAAGGAATATTGGAATGCTTGGGCGCTGATGGCAAACTTTATGGGTTTGATCAGGATATGGATGCTATGAAAAATATTGTTGATGATGAGCGATTTGTTTTTGTAAGGAGTAATTTTAGGTATTTGAAGAATTTTATGAAGTACCATGGAGTTGAAAAAGTGGATGGAGTTTTGGCTGATTTGGGTGTTTCATCGCATCATTTCGACGAAGCTGAGCGTGGTTTTTCTTTCCGCTTCGATGGCGAATTGGATATGCGAATGAATACGACATCCAAACTGACTGCCAAAGAAATAATTAACAATTACGCACAAGATGATTTAGCCAATATGTTTTATAAATATGGCGAATTGCATAATTCACGAACAATAGCCCGAACGATAATTCAGGCACGCGAACAAGAACCAATCAGCAGTATTTTCCAATTTATTGAAATTCTGAAACCGAATTTTAACCGTGAAAAAGAAAAAAAAGATTTGGCTCGGGTTTTTCAGGCTTTACGTATCGAAGTAAATAATGAAATGAAAGTGTTGGAAGAACTTCTTATTCAAAGTCTTGAAGTTTTACAAGTGGGTGGTAGAATTGCGGTACTCACTTATCATTCATTAGAAGATAGAATGGTAAAAGACTTTTTTAGAACGGGTAATTTTGAAGGAAAGTTAGAAAAGGATTTTTATGGAAATATTTTATCGCCCCTTAAAGCGATAAATAATAAAGTGATAATAGCTGATGAAGAAGAGTTGGCAAGGAATCCAAGAGCAAGAAGTGCCAAATTAAGGGTGGCTGAGAAAAAGTAAAAGCCCCCTAAATCCCCCCGAAGGAGGGGGTTTTAAAACAGAGACTGAATAATTTGAAATTTAAACATTTACGATTTACAATTGAAGTTCTGAGAATCTAATGTTCGTTTAAGCTAGCAATGAGTAGATGTTAAGAGTGCCGTACATGATTGAATTGTGTGTTTTAAGAGACGAAAGTAATTTTACATCCCCTTTAGGAGCTTGGGGTAAATTATTTGATTGTCATCTGTTTAATAATTAATATATTTTCAAATGAGTTGGTTTAAAAGAGTAATTGAGTCGATAAAAGGGAATGAAGATTTCTCAGATATTAAGTCGAGCAGCGTTCGCGATGTAATAAACGGTAATTTCCTGACCAAAAACTTTATCAGGAAGCAATACAAATTGATTTTGCTGATGGCTTTTTTGGCTGTTGTCTATGTGAATAATCGCTATGAATGCGAAACCCAGTTGGCACATGCGATAGAATTGAAGAAACAAATAAAGGACTTGAAGTACGAGTCACTAACTCTTTCGGCTCAAATGATGGGCGTAAGTCGTCAGACAAGTATAATGCAACTATTAAACGAAAAAGGAATACAACTGAAAGAAGCTAAAACGCCTGCAATTGTTATTGAAAGAGCAATTGAAACTGAGAAAACCAAATAATTAACAAGAAATTCAAGATTTGATTATGTCCGATAAACGCAGTAGTATATTGATACGTTTTGCAGTAGTATATGGTTTTATACTATTACTTTTTGTAGCGGTAATATATAAAATTGCTGTCCTCCAATTTATTGAAAAAGAACAACTATTGAAAATGGAGGAACGGAATACAAGAGCCAATATAAAATCAAAACCCAATAGAGGAAATATTTTTGCTTGCGATGGTAGGCTTATGGCAAGCTCGATTCCTACTTACTATATTTACATGGATACTAGGGTGCCGGCTCTTCGCAAGGATACTAACAAACTTTTTAATGATAATGTAGATTCATTGGCTTTATGCCTATCTAATTATTTTGGAAATAAAACTAAGGCAGAATACCTCAACATATTGAGAAAAGGTTTCAATGAGAAAAAGGGAGAATTACAGCTTTTTCCCCATCGAATCAGCTATTCACAACTGAAAGATATACGAAAAATGCCCTTATTCAAAATGGGCAGAAATAAAAGTGGCTTACTCACTAAAGAATTACTCCGGCGTGAAAAACCCTTTGGCTCATTGGCATCACGTACTCTAGGTGATATTTATGCGGATGAATCTAAGGGAGGAAAAAATGGTTTAGAACTTTATTATGATCGTGAATTATTAGGTGTACAAGGCCTATCGTCTCGGCAAAAAGTTGCTAACCAATTTGTAGAAACTATTCAAATTGAACCTATTGATGGTATGGATATTATGACGACCATTGATATTGATTTACAAGATATAGCCGAAAAAGCATTGGTAGATAGCATCAGATCCTATCATGCCGAGGATGGCTATGCTGTCTTGATGGAAGTGGCTACTGGAGAGGTAAAAGCCATAGTGAACATGCAAATAAATGCCGATGGTAGCTATTCTGAAAATAAAAATGGAGTGGTTGCGGATTTATTAGAGCCAGGTTCAACTTTCAAGACACTTTCGTTGATTGCATTGATCGACGATGGAAAAGCTAAAATTACAGATACTATAAATACAGGTAATGGCATAAAGTATTATGCAGGCAGAGCCATGCGAGATCACAATGCTCATAAAGGTGGTTATCATACAATAACACTTGGCCAAGCATTACATGCCTCTTCCAATGTTGGTATTTCAGCGGCTGTATATAAAGCCTATGGTCATAATCCGTCCGAATTTGTAGATAAATTATACAAAATGGGATTGAATGAAGATATGAAAATTGAAATCCCAGGTAGTTCTGGGCCGCTTGTCAGGCATCCGAAAGATAAATCGAGATATTGGTCTAAAACTACATTGCCTTGGATGTCAATTGGATATGAGTCGCAAGTTCCACCAATTTATATGTTGGCTTATTACAATGCCATAGCCAATCATGGAAAGTTAATTCGACCACATTTTGTAACTTCAATTATGCAAAATGGTCGTATTGTGAAGTCATTTGGTACTGAAACTATTCGAGAATCTATTTGTAAACCTTCTACTTTGAAAATAGTTCATGAAGCCTTGTTAGGTGTGGTTGAGGGTAAACTGGGAACTGGTCATGCTGTAAAATCAAAATATGTAAGAATTGCTGGAAAATCAGGAACTGCTCAAATATCTAAAGGTGGTAAGGGCTATAAAGATGGTGGAGTCAATTATTTAGTTTCGTTTTGTGGGTATTTTCCGGCTGACAATCCACTTTATACATGTATCGTTGTTATCCGCAACCCAAAAAAAGGCTATGCATCGGGTGGAACCATGTCGGGATCAGTATTTAAAAGTATAGCTGAACACACCATGGCATTAAAATCGAATTTGAAACCAGAAAATATGGTGCTGGATTCGACGCTAGTTTTCCCTTATTTCCCAGTGGGCAAATCAGGTAATTACAATGCACTTGAAACTGCCATGATAAACTTGAATTTGAAGTGGGAAGGTCAATCTTCCGATTGGGTTAAAACTCAAAATGAAAATGAAACTATGAATATTGAACCACTAACTTTAAACAGAGATTTAGTTCCTGATTTGATAGGGATGGGAGCTAAAGACGCTATGTTTCTTTCAGGACAGTCGGGACTTAAAGTGCAATTAATCGGAAAAGGGAAAGTGGTTTCGCAAAATCCATCGCCTGGAAAACCTTATCAAAGAGGCGAAATCATAAGGTTGAATCTGGAATTGTAGGATAGTTACAAGTAGACGAGTAGACAAGGAAACAATAAGGCTGAGGCAAAGGCGAAGGCAATTCTAACATGAATAAGGTATTTTGAGTTCAATTTCAAAAAATTTAATACACTATAAACCAATGAATTTAAAGACATTAATACAACATATAGATTTCAGGAGAATTATTGGTGAAACTGATATTCAGATTTCTGAAATAGTTTTTGATTCTCGCAAAGTTGAGCCAAATTGTGTATTTGTTGCTACCAAGGGAACTGCCAACGATGGTCATGTTTTTATAGCAATGGCTATCGAAAAAGGAGCAAAAGTGATTGTTTGCGAAGTTCTGCCCGAAGTACTTGTAGCTGGAATAACTTATCTGTTTGTTGAAAATAGTGCTTTTACATTAGGTTTAATGGCTGCCAATCGGTATGGAAATCCGTCATCGAAAATTACTTTGGTCGGTGTTACTGGTACGAATGGAAAAACAACCATTGCCACTTTACTTTATGAAACTTTCAGAAAACTGGGTTATAAAGTTGGTCTACTCTCGACAGTCTGTAATTATATCGATGAAAAACCGATCGAAGCAACTCATACTACGCCCGATTCACTTACGCTCAATCAATTGTTGGCTGAAATGGTGGATGCTGGTTGTACTTATGTTTTTATGGAAGTCAGTTCACATGCAATTGATCAGAATCGCATAGCTGGATTAAATTTCAAGGGCGGCATTTTTACCAATCTGACTCGCGATCACATTGATTATCATCTGACTTTCGAAAATTACTTGAAAGCAAAGAAACGCTTTTTCGATGAGTTGGAAGTGGATGCATTTGCTTTGACCAATTTGGATGATAAAAATGGATTGGTGATGCTTCAAAACACAAAAGCTGAGAAACATACTTATTCCTTGCGAGGAATGGCCGATTTTAAAACAAAAATTATCGAGCACGGATTTGAAGGAATGCTTCTGGATATGAATAACAGAGAAGTGAATGTTTCATTTATCGGAAAATTCAACG
The DNA here is from genome assembly GCA_038249855.1 of Bacteroidales bacterium. GTDB lineage: Bacteria > Bacteroidota > Bacteroidia > Bacteroidales > Paludibacteraceae > Paludibacter. Next base: position 8,313 of record JBBSCW010000031.1, on the reverse strand, counting down.
CAAGCAATTTGTCGGCTGTGTTTGGCGCTGCGGTGCTTTTGGGACAAGAAGAGCTGGAAGTTTTGCGAATAATCAGCTCGCTTCATTCAGTTTCGGGTAGATTTGAAACGCTACATGCACCTTCAGGTTATACCGCCATTGTCGATTATGCACATACGCCTGATGCTTTGAATAATGTAATTTCAACCATCAATCAAATTCTCGAAGGAAATGGAAGATTGATTACAGTGGTTGGTTGCGGTGGTAATCGCGACAAAGGAAAACGCCCGATGATGGCTCGAGAGGCAGTGGATGGAAGTTGGAAAACCATTCTCACTTCAGATAATCCACGCTTTGAAGAGCCGCAGGATATTTTGAACGATATGTTGGCTGGGCTTGATGTTACTCAAAAGTCAAAAGCCATAACGATAGTGGATAGAAGGGAAGCCATTAAAACAGCTTGTGCTATTGCTCAATCTGGCGATGTAGTTTTAGTGGCGGGAAAAGGACATGAAGACTACCAAATAATTCAAGGAGCCAAACATCATTTCGACGACAAAGAAGAAGTGAGAGCTTGTTTTTAAAAATGTAAATTATCGTAAGTAGGATGAGAGTATTAGTTTATATTATTACATTTTTAAGGAAAATAATAAGAAAACAAGGGACAAGCGGTTTCCCAACCGCTTGAAAAATATCTCATCAAGCGGTTGGGAAACCGCTTGTCCCCTACTCAATCATTACTTTTTAACAAAAAGATAATATATACTAAATAATATAAACTATATTAAAACAAGTATTTATATCAATAAATTCAGCATATTATGTTATACCACTTATTCCAATATCTTGATAAATTTTTAGATATTCCCGGTGCTGGAATGTTTAATTTTATCTCCTTTCGTACTGGCTTAGCATTTATTTTGGCATTGTTGCTATCTACTATGTTTGGTAGGCGAATTATCAACTACCTCCAAAAGAAACAAATTGGTGAAACGATTCGTGATTTAGGCTTGGAAGGTCAAATGAGCAAAAAAGGTACTCCAACGATGGGTGGTATTATTATCATTATTGCCATTTTGGTTCCTACTATCTTGCTGGCTGCCCTGAATAACGTGTACATAGTATTGATGATAATTACAACCTTATGGCTTGGTTTTATTGGTTTTATGGACGATTATATTAAGGTTTTCAAAAAAAATAAGGAAGGTTTAAAAGGACGTTTTAAAATAGTAGGCCAAATTGGTTTGGGATTAATTGTTGGACTTACCATGTATTGGAGTCCAGATATCAAGATTCGTGAAAATATTGAGGTGAAAGGAAAAACCACCCGTGTTGAAGATGTAGTTTATGCTAAACATGATGTAAAATCTACCCAAACAACCATTCCGTTTTTCAAAAATAATAATCTTGATTATGCCGATGTGTTTAATTGGGCTGGCGAAAAGGCTCAGGATTATGGCTGGATATTTTTTGTATTAGTTGTTATTTTTATCGTTACAGCAGTATCGAACGGTGCTAATATGACTGACGGCTTAGATGGTTTAGCCACAGGTAGTTCGGCAGTGATGGGAGTTACGCTGGGGATTTTAGCCTACGTCTCGGGTAACGTGAATTATGCAGGCTATCTGAATATCATGTATTTGCCCGGAACTGGTGAGCTGTTGATTTTTGCTGGTGCATTTATTGGTGCTACCATTGGTTTTCTTTGGTATAATTCATATCCAGCACAGGTTTTTATGGGCGATACAGGCAGTCTAACCTTGGGCGGTATTATCGCCGTATTTGCACTTTTGATACACAAAGAATTGTTGATTCCGATACTTTGCGGTGTGTTTTTGGTAGAAAATCTTTCGGTAATGACTCAAGTAGGATATTTTAAACTTACCAAAAGGTTTAAAGGCGAAGGCAAAAGAATTTTTAAGATGGCACCCTTGCATCATCATTTTCAGAAAGAAGGTAATGCTGGTATTCAAGCCATGATTCAGAAACCTTTGCAAGCTATGCCCGAATCAAAAATTGTAATTCGCTTCTGGATAGTAGGAATTATTTTGGCAGCGGTAACGATTATTACTTTGAAGATTAGATAAGATGAAAAGAATTGTAATTCTAGGAGGAGGCGAAAGTGGCGTAGGTGCTGCTATTCTATCCCAAAAGCAAGGTTTTAATGTGTTTTTATCTGATTCATCTGTATTAAAATCAGAGTACAAAACTCAGTTGGAACAAAATGGTATTTTGTGGGAAGAAAAGCAACATAGCGAGGAGAAAATACTGAATGCGGATGAAGTAATTAAAAGCCCAGGAATACCAGATAAAGCTCCAATTGTCAAAAAGTTACTAGCTCAGGGAACGCCAGTGATATCCGAAATAGAGTTTGCTGGACGTTATACCAAAGCTAAAATGATATGTATCACTGGAAGTAATGGAAAAACTACCACCACAATGTTAGTTTATCACATCCTTAAAAGTGCTGGATTAAATGTTGGTTTGGCTGGTAATGTGGGTAAAAGTTTAGCTTTGCAAGTGGCTACGGAGCATTACGATTATTATGTGCTGGAATTAAGTAGTTTCCAATTGGATGGAATGACTCAATTCAAAGCTGATATTGCTATTCTACTCAATATTACGCCTGATCATTTGGATAGATATGATTATAATTTTCAGAATTATGTGGATTCAAAGTTCCGTATTACACAGAATCAAACTCCCGAAGATGCTTTTATTTTCTGGGGAAACGACCCAGTAATCAAGGCGGAACTTGCCAAACGAAATATACAATCTCTGATGTATCCATTTGCAATAGAGCGTGATGAGAAAACAAAAGCATTTATCGAAAATGATGAAATGATAATAAAAACCCTTCAAGAATATTTTAGTATGCCTAAAACAGATTTAGCACTCCAAGGATTGCACAATACTTACAATTCGATGGCAGCAGGACTTGCCGCATCAATAATCCATGTGAAAAAAGAAAGTATCCGTGAATCATTACAGGATTTTCAGGGGGTTGAACATCGGTTGGAATATGTGGCTACTATTCGCAGTATCAAATTCATTAACGACTCCAAAGCCACTAATGTAAACTCCTGCTGGTATGCTCTGCAAAGTATGAAAACACCTACGATACTCATTCTTGGCGGAACTGATAAAGGCAACGATTATTCCGAAATAGAGAGTTTAGTGAACGAAAAAGTGAAGGGTATGGTATTTTTGGGAATTGATAATGATGCATTACATAGTTTTTTTGACGGAAAGATTGCCAATATAGTAGATGCAAGATCGATGGAAGAAGCTGTAGAAAAAGCTTATAAAATGGCTCATGAAGGTGATGCTGTTCTTTTGTCGCCTTGCTGTGCCAGTTTTGATTTGTTCCTCAATTATGAAGATCGGGGTCGACAATTCAAAAACTGTGTTCGTAATTTGTAAATAGCTGTAAATTTGAAGAAAATAGATGGATTCACTAATTAAAAAATATTTCAGAGGCGATTCAACACTGTGGATTGTTTTTATCGCACTTTGCTTGGTGTCGGTCGTCGAGATGTATAGCGCATCGAGTACATTGGCCTATCAAGCATCGAATTACTCAGCGCCTGTTATGCGTCATGTTGGGTTTTTAGGCTTAGGTTCATTGCTTGCTGTGGGAGTACATTTAATCCCATATCGCTATATCCGACTTTTAGCTTATTTAGGATTATTCATGTCAATTGTGTTATTGATTTTAGTAATTTTCAAAGGTAAAACTGAAAATAATGCTTCCAGGTGGTTAGAAATTGCCGGAATTCAATTTCAGCCATCCGAAATTGCAAAATTATCGGTTATTATTGTTGCGGCTGATTTTATATCTCGCATAAAGAACAAAAAAACCGATGAGAAAAGGTATTTTTGGCAAACCATTATCATGCTTGGTATTATTTGTACACTGATTGTGCTCGATAACCTTTCTACTGCTATTATCCTTTTCTTGGTAGTTTATATCATGATGTTTATTGGTCGAATTTCTATCATGCGACTCGGAATGCTTGCAGCTACTCTATTGGTATTTATGGTAATAGGATATGGCGTTCTGAAAGCGATACCCAAAGATACGAGTATGGGAATTTTCAAAAGAGGAACAACTTGGGTAGCCCGTATCGATAGGCATTTGCATAGCGATGATAATGAAAAAGACAATTCCTTTATAACCGACGATAACCGTCAAGTTCAATATGGTAAAATAGCTGTTGCGAAAGGTGGGTTTTTCGGTGTTTTCCCTGGAAATAGTGAAGTACGCGACTATCTTCCCCAAGCATATTCCGATTTTATATATGCTATTATCATCGAGGAGATGGGCATGTTGGGTGGCATAGGAGTCATGTTGCTCTATGTAATTCTATTATTTAGGGCAGGACGAATTGCCACCAAAAGTCCCACTGTATTTCCTGCTGTATTGGTAATTGGATTGTCGCTTATGATAGTGATACAAGCATTGATCAACATGGCAGTAGCCACCAATTTAATACCCGTAACTGGTCAGCCATTGCCATTAATAAGTCGTGGTGGAACCGCTATTTTGGTTACTTGTATTTATTTTGGTATCATACTGGGAATTACACGACAACTCAAAGAGCAAAATCAACCATCCGAAGAAGGTATGGATGCAAAAGCTGTTGATAATACAGCAGTGGTTGCCATTGATGATTTGGTATAAATATTATATAATAAAAGACATTAGAATCAAGAGTCAAGAACAAAAGACAAATAAATATAAATAAGTATCTTATAAATTTTAGGGGTTATTTTTTTTATGACGTTCATTATAAGTGATTTAAGAGATTTACTTTGCCCATTTTTTATGTGTGTACATTTTTAGACAATTAATAAGTTAAGGCTGTGCGGGTCTGGTTTTCTATTAAGGTTAATTTCATAAATAAGGTTTTTCATGACCATATATTAATATATATCAGATAATTACTTTTTTTAAAAACCTTATTTCTTATTTATTTTAACCTTAGTAGTTAAATTAAGCCCTGAAAAACAAACCATATTTATATTAAACTTAGAATAAGTACTCACACGATTCGTGTTAGATTAAAGAAATTAAAAGAATTTTATTTTTTAATTGAAAAAATATTATGAAAGAAGAGCTAGAAGAGCGAAAATATAAATTCATTGTAAGCGGAGGAGGAACAGGAGGACATATTTTCCCAGCCATCAGCATTGCAAATGCGATTAAAAAACGCTACCAAAACGCTGAGATTTTATTTGTCGGTGCAATTGGGCGTATGGAAATGGAGCGGGTTCCAGCAGCAGGTTATCGCATCGAAGGTTTACCAGTAAGTGGATTCGACAGAAAAAACATCTTCCGAAATGCAAATGTGCTTTTGCAACTTTTCATCAGTATTTATAAAGCACGTGCAATTATCAAAAGGTTTAAGCCTGATGTTGCCATTGGTGTTGGTGGTTATGCAAGTGCTCCTACACTTCGTGCTGCTTCGGCTTTTGGTGTTCCGACCATTATTCAGGAGCAGAACTCTTATGCCGGAGTCACTAATAAATTGTTGGCAGAAAAAGCTACAACTATATGTGTGGCTTACGATAATATGGGTAAGTTTTTTCCAAAAAATAAGATTATTAAAACGGGTAATCCTGTGCGACAAGATTTATTTAACATAGAGAAAAAAGATGCCTATCAATTTTTTGGATTCTCACCAGCCAAAAAAACTTTACTTATTGTTGGTGGAAGTTTGGGTGCTAGAACCATTAACCACAGTGTAATAAATCACCTTGAACAATTGAGTAAGACAGAAATTCAGGTAATTTGGCAGACAGGAAAGTATTATTTCGAGGATGCCAAAAAGGCTGCTTCTACTTATCAGACTTCCAATCTGTTAGTTACTGATTTTGTTTCGAGAATGGATTATGCCTATTCTATTGCCGATTTGGTAATTTCACGGGCGGGGGCAAGTTCAATATCCGAACTGAGTTTATTGGCCAAGCCAACTATTTTAGTACCTTCACCTAATGTGGCCGAAGACCATCAAACGCAAAATGCCTTGGCTTTAGTGAAAAAAGACGCTGCCATTATGATTAAAGATATTGAAGCCACGGAGTTACTTATACCAAAAGCCTTAGAATTGATTTCCAATAATGAGATATTGGAGAACTTGGGAAATAATATCTATAAATTAGCTGAGAAAAACTCTGCCGATAGAATTGTAGATGAGATTGATAAGTTGATAAAAAATAAGTTTTAAATTATAAAAAATCGAAATAACTACTGCTATTTGTTTGTTTATAGGTAGTTTTAAAAAAAATTATGCACAAGTTTAATAAGTATTATTTTCTGGGAATCGGTGGCATTGGAATGAGTGCACTTGCCCGATACTTCAATACAAAAGGTTTTGATGTGGGAGGTTACGACCGAACGGAAACAAAGTTGACCACGGATCTTGTAAGTGAAGGTATTGAGATTTGCTATGGAGAATGTTTGAATTCCATTCCTTCCAAGTTTATGAATCCTCAAAACACATTAATTGTAGTCACACCAGCCATTCCAGAGAGTCATCCTCAGTTGGTTTTTTTCAGAGAGCATGAATTCAATATCCTGAAACGAGCTGAATTGTTGGGTGAAATTACTTTACAAAGCAAGGCAATTTGTATTGCCGGAACACATGGGAAAACCACGACATCCACTATTACAGCACATTTACTTTATCAGTCGCATGTGTCATGTAGTGCTTTTTTAGGCGGTATTTCAAATAATTACAACACGAATCTGCTTATATCGAAGGATAGCAATTTGGTGGTAATCGAGGCCGATGAATACGATCGTTCCTTTCATCATTTGTCACCATTTATGGCTGTAATAACTTCGGCTGATGCCGATCATTTGGATATTTATGAAACTGCCGAAGCTTTCAGGGAAAGTTTTGAGCATTTTGCATCACTTATACGGCCAGGAGGTGTTCTTATAGCTCGTAAAGGACTTGATTTAAAACCTGTTCTACAAAAAGGAGTCAAGACTTACTCCTATTCGATGGACGAAGGTGGCGATTTTTGTGCAGAAAATATACGTATTGCCAATGCTGAAATTCTTTTTGATTTTGTAACGCCTACCGAAAGAATCGCCGATGTACGTCTGGGTGTTCCAGTCCGTATCAACGTTGAAAATAGTGTGGCTGCCATGGCTTTGGCGTGGCTCAATGGCGTTACTGCTGAGGAGATAAGAGTTGGTATATCTTCATTTTCAGGTATTTACAGGCGATTTAATACGGTATGTAAAACGGATAAAACTGTTTTCATGGACGATTATGCGCATCATCCAAGTGAATTAAGGGCGAGTATACGTTCTATTCGTGATCTTTATCCAGGCCGTAAAATCACTGGAATTTTTCAACCACATCTTTATACTCGCACCAGAGATTTTGCTCACGACTTTGCCGATGCACTTTCCTTACTCGATGAATTGGTGTTGTTAGATATTTACCCAGCACGCGAATTACCGATTGACGGCGTAAGTTCGGAACTGATATTCAGGGATGTTAAACTCGAAAAAAAAATAATGTGTTCAAAAGAAAATCTATTACCTTTGTTGGAAAATATGGATTTGGATGTTTTGGTCACTTTTGGAGCAGGCGATATTGATAAACTAGTTCCTTTGATAAAGAATCAGCTCAAACCCAAAAAACAAGATTCTTGAAAATCTATTTTTAAATGAAGAAAAAGATAATCGGTTATATATTAGTCAGTATTTGTATTGTTCTCGTTTTAAGTTATTTGGCTTATGCTAAATGGAGCTTTTCCGATAATGATAGCGACATAATATGTAATGATTTACAAATCAAGTTTATTGATAATAATAAAACCAAACTTATTACCGAAATTGATATTGCCAAAATAATTGATGCCAAAGGATTGAATCCAATTGGAGTCAGATATAAAAATATACGTTCGGAATCAATTGAAAAGGAGCTGCTCAACAATAGAATTATTCAAAAAGTAGAATGCTACAAAACTCAATCTGGAATCTTAGTATTGGAAGTGAAGCAGCGAAGCCCGAAATTTATCATAGCAGGAAGCGATAATTTCTATGTAGATACCGACCGTGAACTTTTCCCTTTGTCCATAAACAATGCAATTTATGTTCCAGTAGTTTCGGGTAGAATAACAAAGTCATTCGCTACCGGACCCCTTTTTGATTTTATTGATTATCTTGAAAAAGATCAGTTTTGGAATGCTCAAATTGAACAGATTTTCATAACTGACGATTTGAAAATTGAAATGATACCTCGCGTTGGCGATGCTATTATTTTACTCGGAACGATTGACAAATATGAAGATAAACTCCAAAAATTAGCG
>JBBSCW010000030.1:0-16663 GCA_038249855.1 Bacteroidales bacterium | reverse complement strand
GGGCTTAAGAGTGAAATTAGGAGTCGATTTACGCAATTCAGATTTACACAAACTGTGTCTTAAAGCCCATCTTCCTCCCTCTCTATTTTTGGAGAGGGCTGGGGTGAGGACTGGGGGTTTGGGGGTCGAAATTTTAAATTGCTAAAGTAGAATTAATAAACACATAAAAGCTGCAAATTTCTTCAACTTTAATGTTTGTTTGTCTCGTCCTATTTTCAGGCTGATATAACATGATTTATATTTATTTCCTCCAAATAGTAAATAGTAAATAGTAAATTTTAAAATCGTAAATTATTTTAGGTTTTGAACAATCCCCTTTTTTTTGTACTTTTGTGGTTGATTATTTACTCAGATTTATGAGTCAATAAGTATTTAATTATCAATGATATAAATTAATCCTCCTTGATGAAGAAATTCATGCTCGATTTGATTGTTACGAAAAACGAAACTCTTAACAGTCAATACTTCCTTCTGAAACTTACTTCTCCCGAAACACTCCCAGAAATGTTGCCTGGGCAATTTGTTGAAATACTTGTAGATAATGCTCCAAATGTATTTTTACGTCGCCCTATCTCCATTAACTATGTGGATCGTACAAGCAATGAATTATGGCTGTTGATTCAAATAGTGGGTGCTGGAACCCAAAAATTGGCCTCATTGAAGGTTAATGATACCGTTAATCTTATCTTTCCGTTGGGCAATACATTTACATTACCAGCCAACAAGAACCAAAAGGTTCTTTTGATAGGCGGTGGAGTTGGAATTGCGCCTCTATTATTTTGGGGATCAGTGCTGCATAATCAGGGTTATGATTGCAATTTTCTACTTGGAGGTCGGTCGAAAGAGAATTTATTACAACTTTGTGAATTTGAGAGCTTTGGAAAAGTTTACACTACTACCGAAGATGGTTCACATGGTGAGAAGGGATTTGTTACCCAGCATTCACTATTTAAAGACCGAAATTTCGATGTTCTTTATTCTTGTGGACCAACACCCATGATGAAAGCAGTAGCAGCTTACGCCTCTCTAAATGAAGTATTTTGCGAAGTTTCCTTAGAAAATACAATGGCTTGTGGTTTTGGAGCTTGTTTATGTTGCGTTACCGATACAACAGAAGGTCATCTTTGCGTTTGTACGGAGGGTCCGGTATTTAATATTACAAAATTGAAATGGTAGATTTAAGCGTAAAATTAGGCAAATTACAAATGAAAAATCCGGTGATGACAGCATCGGGCACATTTGGCTATGGTACCGAGTACTCCGACTTTATGGACGTATCTCGAATGGGTGGTATAATTGTGAAAGGAACTACTCTTCGCAAACGTCAAGGCAACCCTTATCCACGTATGGCTGAGACACCATCTGGGATGTTAAACGCTGTAGGACTGCAAAATAAGGGTGTAGACTACTTTATCAATCACATTTACCCAACCCTTACACACTTCGATACAAATATATTTGTGAATGTGTCAGGATCGACTATCGAAGACTATATAATTACTGCTGAAAAGCTAAATTCCTTAGAAAAAATCCCTGGAATTGAATTAAATATCTCTTGTCCCAATGTAAAAGAAGGTGGAATGGCCTTTGGAACAAGCTGTTTGTCTGCTAGTCAAGTAGTTAGAGAAGTGCGAAGAGTGTATGAAAATGAGCTTATGGTTAAGCTTTCGCCGAATGTTACCGATATTTCGGACATTGCAATGGCAGTTGAAGCCGAAGGAGCCGATTCTATTTCATTGATCAATACCCTATTGGGAATGGCTATCGATGCTGAGCGAAAAAAACCAGTTCTTTCAACTATCACCGGTGGATTATCTGGTCCTGCTGTAAAACCTATTGCCCTGCGCATGGTTTGGCAAGTTGCTCAAAGTGTAAAAATACCTATAATTGGTATGGGTGGAATTATGAATGCAACTGACGCAGTTGAGTTTTTACTTGCAGGTGCTTCAGCCATTCAAGTAGGCACTGCCAATTTCATTGATCCAACAGTTTCGATCAAGATTTTAGAAGGAATTGAGGCCTATCTTGAGCGACATGGTTGTAAATCGGTCTATGATATTATTGGGGCATTGGAAGTGTAATAGTGGACGAGAAAAGAGATAGGCTAAGGCAAAGGCTCAGGCGAAGTAAAAAATAGAAGATGGAGTATACATTTTTGAGTTTTGAGAAACTCTGAATTTGAAAATTCAAGTTTAAGAACTTAATATTATTCGATATTCAAGTTTTTCAAACCCTTCATACTCTTCAAATTCGGTTATTTCTTTTTTTGAGGTGCTATGAAAAATTTTGGGGAACTATAGTTAATGGTTTTATGATGAATAGTGTGAGTGATGAAAAATTATTTTGTATTTTACAAAGTATCTAATTTCAAAAAGATAATAAGGGCAGACTATTGGGGAATCCGTTTACTACTAAGGGTTTCAATATAAAAAAGAAGGGTTTCCTTATATGCGTAGCCCCTTAGTAGCAGAAATAAATTCCCTTTTTTTCCCTTATTAATGGTACTAAAAACCGACACGAAAAATCATAAAACTTAATTGAAAAGACTTTATGCAGAATCTCTTTAAATAAAATAGCACCTCAAAAAAAGAAATAACCTCAAATTCCAAACATTTTCCAAATTTCAAATTCCAAACCCTTCTTTTCTCTTTTCAAACGTTTGCACTCTTAATTTTGAATTCTTAAAATATATTTGCTCGGAATTTCATAATAATTGAATAATATTGCATTTCGTTTCTACGAAATGCTTTTTTTATTCATTCAAACCTCAAATCATGCTCAACATTCAAAAAAAACTAGGCAATCCATTCCTTGCTTTGCTTGCGCTTCCGGCTACGGCTGTGGGTTTCGCACTTTCTACCCAAATTGCAGCTCTAAGCTGGATTTTATCAAAAAAATATGGTCTTGATATACATGAAGTTAGCTTTGTATGGCTTGCCGGGCCTATCGCTGGCATCTTCGGTCAGGTAATAGTTGGATTGATTAGTGATAATGTTTGGTTTATGGGTGGTCGGAGACGACCTTTTATCATGATTGGGGGATTGATAAGCACTTTTGCCTTTCTTGCCCTACCTTATATTCAGGAAATCTCCAAAATAACTGGTATTACCGATATAGTAATCATCGCTTCTTTAATTGCACTTTTCCTAGATTTATCCATCAACGTTACTTTTAACCCCGCACGCTCGATAATTGCCGATTTAACGCCAGAAGGCAAAGTTCGAACAGCTGGATTTGTCTGGATGCAGATTATTTCAGGTTTTTTCGGTGTATTTGCTTACTTTTTATCAATGGTTTTTGGCAACGAAACTTTATTATTTATCGCTTCAGGACTTGTATTTCTAACGGCAGTTTTTCCAATTTTACTGATTGAAGAAAAAAAAGAACTTAATGCTGATTTAAAAAGTGAGGGTAGTGATGATAAATTTGGTATATGGCAGATTGTCAAGGAGATATTCCCATTGTACGGTTTTTTAGTATTTGGTGTGTTTAGTGTTTTTCATCATTTTTTTCAGTCACTCACCGCTTTTCATAATCCGGTTTTAATTGCAGCTTTGCTTTATTCTGTTATCATTGGAATAGTCAGCATCGTTAAAGGTATTAAAAAGCAGTCGAACCGGAACGAGTTTCACAAAATTATGTTGGCACATTCATTTACTTGGGTGGCGTTTCAGAGTATGTTTATTATGTCGGGTTTTTTCATTGAAAAACAGATATTACCAAATATGAATATTTCAGAAATTACCGCTAATTGGTTTGCTGAAAGTCTTACTGGTGTTGCACAAACCTCTGATTCATCTATCGGTAATATAGTTTCACTTGGATTCTTGATACTCAACTTTGTAGGTGCATTATTTCCGCTGATTTTACAAGCTATTTCTAAAAAGATTGGTCGAGTTCGTACTTATGTATCGGCTCTTGGCTTTACTGTGATTGGTTATTTTTATGTAGCTTTTTTAGGCACCGTTGAGTATGATTTTTATTTGGGAATGTTTTTGGCCGGAATAGGTTGGTCAGCAGTAATTTCTATCGTCTTTGCCATTATGAGTGAGCGAGTTAATCCTGTCAAAATGGGTTTATATATGGGTGTTTTCAATTTAGCCGTAGTGTTGCCACAGATGATGAGCAATGGTGTAGCCAATGTAATTAAAGAAACTGGAAATTATCAGTTACTTTATATTTTATGTGGAACTTTTGTAGCTATATCATTGATATTCTGGATTTTTGTACGTGAACCGGAATCTTCAAGTGTTATAAATTCTGTCCCAAAATCAGGACATTAATCTATTTTTGGGTTGAATGTTTTATAATTTAATGCTATCTTTGCGGATATAATCACCGCATCATACCATTTAAAAAATTGCGGAGTATTTACTTTGCGATTTTTTATTGTCTGCTTTTCAAAACTTAACTATCTTCATGAAAAATATTTACATAATATTCATTTCCCTCTTGTTTTTTGTTTCATGTGCTGAAAAGAAAAGTAACGAAACAGTAATTTTACCAACTGATTCACTTACAATAGAATATGCGAAAGGTTTTGCTATTCAATACTTTAAAGATTACAAAAAAGTAATAGTATTTAGTCCGTGGGCAAAATCTACTATATATGCTACCTATTATCTTGTAAATAAAAAAGATACAGAAACGCCAACAGATGGAACTAAAATACTTATTCCCTTAAAATCCATAGCACCAGCTTCGGTAACTCATTTTGAATTTTTGAGTCTGCTGAGCGAATTGGAAACAATAAATGGAGTCTGCTCTCCTCAAATTATTTACAACAAGACTATTAATGAGAGGATTAAAGCAGGAAAGATTATAGACTTGGGAGATGCATTCAGTATCAATATTGAAAAAACGCTCCAACTGAATCCTTCTGCGGTTATGATGAGTGGTTACAATCAAGATGACACATATGCTCAACGAGTTACTCAGGCTGGAATACCAGTTATTTTCAATAATGAGTGGATGGAAAATTCATTGTTGGCTCGTGCTGAATGGATTAAGTTTGTAGCTGTTTTTTATGATAAAGAAACCTTAGCCGATAGTATATTTGGTTCTATATCAAAGAACTATATGGAAATACGTTCCAAAGCCATGAAAATAGAAAAAAAGCCAAACATTATGAGTGGTTCCAATTTTCGGGGAACTTGGTATATGCCTTCGGGACAGAGCTTTATGGGTAAACTCTATGCAGATGCTGGAGCTGATTACTATTATGCCAACGATACCACAGCTGGAAGTTTAGCGTTGAATGTAGAAACAGTTTTGGTCAATTTTTCAAAAAGTGACATCTGGTTAAACTGCAACTTCAATTCAATCAGCGATTTGGTCAATGCAGACTCTAAACATAAACTTTTCAAACCTGTAATAAATAAGGAAGTTTATAATTTTAATAAACGCATGTTGCCATCCACTGCCAACGATTTTTGGGAAAGTGCGGTTGCACGTCCTGATTTAGTGCTGAGCGATGTAATATCTATTCTACATCCAGAGTTACTGCCGAATTATGAGTTCTTTTATGCTGAAAAATTGAAGTAGAATAATCTGAAATCAGTCCGAAATTGAAATCCACCAATTACATATTATTTCTGCTACTTACCGTATTGGTGATTATCCTATTTGTGTCCGATTTAGCGTTGGGCAGTATTCACATTCCATTATCAGCTATTTTCGATGTCTTTTCTGGTAAAAATACCGAAGGAATCAATGCTGAAATTTTACTCAATTTCCGTTTACCGAAAGCCATAACAGCAATATTAGCAGGAGCTTCGCTTTCGGTAGCAGGATTAATGATGCAAACGCTTTTTAGAAATCCACTTGCCGATCCTTATATATTGGGTGTAAGTTCTGGTGCCAGTTTGGGAGTTGCTTTGCTAACGATGGCCTCTGTAAGTTTACCTGCGTTTTTAATTGGGAGTGGTTGGGCAATGATAATAGCTGCGATAATCGGTGCGGCAATTGTTTTATTATTGGTAGTGGGCGTTTCGTTTAGGATTAAAAATGCCGTTTCTTTGTTGATTGTGGGTATCATGTTTGGCACTATTGCCGGGTCTATTGTGAGTATTCTGCAGAATTTCAGCAATCCAGATGCTATTAAGTTGTTCATATTGTGGACTTTCGGAAGTTTAAGTGCTGTAACTTGGACCTATATGCAAGTACTATTTCCTGTATTGATGATAGGGTTGGGCATAGCGTTTTTCATTCAAAAGCGATTAGATGGTTTGCTGTTGGGCGAAAATTATGCACAGGGTTTGGGAATTTCAATTGTTCAAACCAGATTACTGATAGTAATTGCAACTGGATTGTTAGCTGGTGGTATTACTGCTTTTACTGGACCGATTGCATTTGTTGGTGTGGCAATTCCACATATTGCTCGTGGATTGTTTCGAACCTCTTCACATAAAATTTTATTACCAGCGTGTTTACTTTGCGGTTCATGTTTGCTGCTCGTGTGCGATATCATTACTCAGATTCCAACTTATACACTGCCAATCAACACAATAAGTTCATTGTTTGGTGCACCTATTATTTTGTGGATAATATTTAGAAGAAAGTAGACGAAATGAGGCATAGGCGGAGGCGAAGGCAAAAAGTAGAATTATTAGGATACAAGTAAACGAGTGAACAAGTAAACAAAAAGGCTAAAGCAAAGGCAAAGGCAAAAAGTAGACGGAATAGGAAACAAGTAAACGAGTGGACAAGTAAACAAAAAGGCGAAGGCAAAGGCGAAGGCAAAAAGTAGAAGGAATAGGAAACAAGTAAACAAAAAGGCTGAGGCAAAGGCTAAGGCAAAAAGTAGACTTATTAGGAAACGAGTAAACGAGTGGACAAGTAAACAAAAAGGCTGAGGCAAAGGCAAAGGCAAAAAGTAGACGGAATAGGAAACAAGTAAACAAAAAGGCTGAGGCAAAGGCAAAGGCAAAAAGTAGAAGGAATAGGAAACAAGTAAACAAAAAGGCTGAGGCAAAGGCAAAGGCAAAAAGTAGAAGGAATAGGAAACGAGTAAACGAGTGGACAAGTAAACAAAAAGGCGAAGGCAAAAAGAATTGAAGAATTTACAACTTAGATATTTACGATTCACAATTTAAGAGCTTTTAAAAATTATTTTCATTTATATTTAATAATGTCTGTACTTTCAACATACAATCTCACAATAGGATATTCTAAAAAAACTAGAAAATCTATTGTGCAAAGCGATTTGAATCTCAAATTGGCTGCCGGAGAACTTGTGTGCTTGATTGGTCCAAATGGTTCAGGAAAATCTACACTTTTGCGCACACTTGCTGGTTTACAGAAACCTCTTGCAGGAAAAATTAAAGTTGATGAAACCAATATTGAGAAATTGTCTCATCGTTCAAAGGCATTGCTTTTAGGATTGGTTTTGACTGAAAGAGTAGAAATAGATAATGCTACTGTTTTTGATATGGTTTCTTATGGGCGACATCCTTTCCGAAGTTGGTGGGGAAGTATTTCCGAAATTGATGAGCAGAAAGTGTTGGAAGCCATCCAGATGGTGCATCTTGAACATAAAAAAGATACTTTATTCTCTGAATTATCCGATGGAGAACGTCAGCGGGCAATGATAGCAAAGGCATTGGCACAAGATACCCCAATTATTATTTTAGATGAACCGACTGCCCATCTTGATTTACCCAATCGGGTGGAAATCATGTTATTGTTACATAAGTTAGCTCATAAAACTGGTAAAGCTATTTTACTTTCTACCCATGAATTGGATATTGCTTTGCAGGCTGCTGACGTAATATGGTTAATTACCAATGATTTAGGATTGAAATGTGGAGTTCCCGAAGATTTAGTTCTCGATGGAGATTTTAACCGAACATTCGCCAATAAATCTTATTTTTTTAATACTACCAATGGGAACTTTTCGATGAATTATCCATTGACTCAAAAAGTTTCAGTTATTGGAGACAAAACGCGGATGTATTGGACTTTGAGAGCTTTAGCCCGTGCAGGCTTTGAAGTAGTTCCTGATGCTGAAGTTTGTATTGAAGTAACAGAAAAAAACTGGATAGTTGGTGAAAAAAATCTTATTTCGGTGGATGAGTTATTGAGAGAGTTGAAAAAGAATTGATTATAAAAATAGATTTTTTCGATCAACTACTCTAATCATAAATCTCAATTTATTTTTGTCTACTTACGCTGTAATCAATACATTTGTTGATTTATGAATACAAAAAAACAGTGGGAAGTAGCTAGTTAAGGGACACAAGATATTTTAAAGAACAAACACTGTATTTCGATAAGTCTTTTTTATTTTTTTTCTAAATCATTTTTTAATTTCTGTATCGCAGCTTCATTTCCATACAAAATATCAAAAAAATCTTTTCTACTTAATTCAAGACTACGTAGTGCATTTTTAATTATAAACTCTGGTACAGGATCTATGTGAGTTTGAACCATAATTGGTCTGGATAAATCCCTTCTAGTCCATTTCTCATGACCAGAATTTATTCCCACACATTTACAACATGCATTTGTAAGAAATTCTCGGTAATCTTTTAAACTTATATTTGATAGCCCGAATGTATTCATTATGCAGGGATACAAACATCTTTATACATTCTTTGATATGGCTTATTGTCTATAATATCCTTAAAATCTTTATTGGATTTATACATATCTTCAAATTTTGGAGATTTTAAATCATGAGATTTTTTCCCTCTAACATTCCAACCATGCTTTTTTAAATCCTCATGAATAGTATTTTTGTTAATCATATATTCCATTGAAGAGCTAAAAGTGATTTCAAATGATTTAAGAGCTTCTTCTTCAGTGTTGCCATAACCAGACATATCTAAAGCAGGACAATAGATAATATAAGTTGAGCTGTCCAAAAAGGAATATAAGTCCAAATGGGCTTTTATATTGGCTTTTGGCATTTTCATTTCAGCATCAAATTTGAAATCTGACATATATTTTATTTTTTTAGTGCAAATATAAGACTATATTTCAATAGCTGCAAAATGTTTTATTTGCATAATAGAAAAAACAAACTTATATACAAATTGTTTTGGTCTGATAAATTCTATTTGCTGTATTTCTATTTGTTAATTGCTTATATTCTCAGGTCGGAGTAGAGTATTTAAATATCTGTCAGTGGATAGATACCCTACTAGTTTCAAACCGATTTCAAATCGGCGGGAGTGAACAATTGTATTCTAATTCAAATCAAAAGCATAGAAATAATCTATTTCATTCCTGTTTTCATTGTTTTCAATCCAAGCTTTCTCTTGATGGCTTATTTCAATAATCTCAGAAGTTGATGTGTCTTTAAATCTATCAGATATAGAATTTAATATGGAAAGTTCATTTTCAGTAAATATTGTCGGATTGAAAGTCCTATTATTCGAAGGGGAGAACCGTTCACCTAAACCACCATCAGTAAAGTAAGTACTATTTATAACAACCACTTTTTCAGTTGCAAGAAATTCATAAATGCTCTGAAATTTATCCGGAACAGGTCCCATTGGAATTGCTCTGTAAATAACGCCACTAATTGAAGTACCATAACTTTTGAAATGGGTGAAATCGGCGTAAAAAAGCAACTTGTTCAATTTCGTTTTCCACGGTTTTAAGTCATTACTGAAGAAGAGCACCATTTCTGCAAACTTTTGAATGTTAGGTTTTTTAAACCCAGTAAGTAAGCTGGGTTGAGGTACACCCAAAAGATATTCAATAATCTGTTGTTGATGTTTTTGATTTCGCTGCTCTTGATTTATGTTTTCAATTCTTTTACTAAGTTTTTCAAGTGCATTTCCATCTACCACATTGCTTAGTTCTACTAATTTTAGAAATTTCATGAGGATCACTTGCTAATTGTATCAATCGTGCATTCGACTGGCTGGGCATTTCGCCTGCTTCGTACTGCCGGTAGGTATTATCACCAAAACATAATACTTGTGACATCTTTATAGCCGATAAATCGTATTGTTCTCTTATTGCAACAATCTCATCCCGAAATGGGATTTTATATTTCGCCCTATACTGATTCTGAACCTGATCATAATTCAGTTGTGCAAAATTATCATCTTCAAAGTGTTCGCCTGTATCTCCACACTTCCATGTATGAAAACAAAGCCTGAATTCTTCTTTTTTATAGGCCATGGTTCGCCATTCTTTCTGAACGGTCATTTCCTTAGCACTAAAGGGACTTAACATGATGATTTGTTTTTTTATTTGAAAGGATAAGTGATAGGATACTCTGCTTCGTGAAACGATATGCAGATAAGATTACGCTCAGTTAAACTGATTTTAATGTACATTTCTATATTTTGCACTGATTTACCGAATGACCACATGCTATATTTTTGCATATACAAGCCGTCTTCAATTCAATAAAAATCCTCGGGTCTTAGTTTTCGAATGATTTCTTTTCGCTTATCGGGTGGAATATCCAGATTGTGCAAGGTTTGTGCATTTTTCAATCGGTCGTCCAATATTGAGTCCACTGTAATAAGTCCATTTTGTAGAAAAACTGCTAAATGTTCAAAAAATGATAGTTGATTTATGTTTCACAAAAATACACATTTACATTAACCAAACATTCAAAAGTGAAAAAATATATAGAATTATTGAACTCCAAAAAAAATCTCCGAACAACTTGCGTCGCTCGGAGATTCAATCTTTTCCCCCTTTAGGGGTTAGGGGCTGGGTTAGGGGTTATTCAAAAACCTGATCTGCCATACGTTTGTAACCGGTATAACGCCATTTAGCATTTTCCTCAGCAGCTGCAAAAAGTTCTTTGGCTTCTTCAGGGAATTGTTTCACCAATGAGGTATAACGTACTTCACCTTTTAAGAAATCTTGGAAACCTTCCCAAACTGGCTCCTTCGAGTCAAGTTGCATTGGGTTCTTTCCTTCAGCTTCTAATTCAGGATTGTAGCGATACAAATGCCAATAGCCACATTTAATAGCTTTTGCTTGTTCTTCGTTGGCTTTGCCCATTCCGGCAGTAAGTCCATGACTGATACAAGGTGAGTAAGCGATGATAACCGATGGTCCATCATACGCTTCTGCTTCACGTATTGCTTTCAATGTTTGAGATTGATTGGCTCCCAAAGCCACCTGAGCAACATATACATAACCATAAGTGGCAGCTATCATACCCAAGTCTTTTTTGCGTACTTTTTTACCCGAAGCTGCAAACTTAGCAACTGCACCAACCGGAGTCGATTTTGAAGCCTGACCTCCAGTGTTCGAATAAATTTCAGTATCGAGTACAAGGATATTTACGTTTTTACCAGAAGCAATAACGTGATCCAATCCACCAAAACCAATATCATAAGCCCAACCATCACCACCGATAATCCATTGTGATTGTTTGATCAGATATTGAGTTAATCCAGAAATCGTTGCACATTTATCAGAAGTAGATGCTTTAACTAATGGAGTAATTATAGCAGATAATTCTTTCGTTTTTTCAGCATCATTACGGAATTCCATCCATTCAGCAAATAAACCTTTCAGTTCATCCGAACAAGAGTCTTCAGCAATTGCTTCTGTCATTAAACGAACCAAACGTTCACGCATATTGTCGTAGGCGAAAACCATTCCCAAACCAAATTCAGCATTGTCTTCGAATAAAGAGTTTGCCCAAGCTGGACCACGACCTTCGTCGTTAGTAGTATAAGGAGTAGAAGGAGCAGAGGCTGAATAAATTGAGCTACAACCTGTTGCGTTAGACACCATCTGACGATCGCCAAACAACTGAGTTACTAATTTCACATAAGGAGTTTCACCACAACCAGCACAAGCACCCGAGAACTCAAACAAAGGAGTTGCGAACTGTGAGTTTTTCACATTCGATTTTGGATCAACTAAATGTTGTTTGGTTTTTACTCTATCCACGCAGTATTCCCAGTTGTCTTGATTCTCATATTGAGTCTCGATAGGAACCATGGTCAATGCTTTTCCGTTTTTATTGCCCGGACAAACTTCAGCACAGTTATCACAACCCATACAGTCAAGTACATCCACCTGAATACGGTAGCTCATATCTGCAAATACTTTTCCTGTTGCTTTCAATGTTTCAGCAGCAAAAGGCGCATTGGCTTTTTCATTGGCATCCAACACAAACGGACGAATGGCAGCGTGAGGACAAACATAAGCACATTGGTTACATTGGATACAATTATCCATATCCCATACAGGAACAAAGGCTGCAACACCACGTTTCTCGTATTTTGAAGTTCCTTGAATCCAAGTTCCATCTTCGCGACCTTTAAATGCTGAAACAGGTAAATCGTCACCAGCCTGAGCATTTACAGGAATAACTATATCTTTAATAAACGATGGAACATTTGAAGTAATCAATTCATCCTCGTCAGATAGATTAGCCCATTCAGCAGGAATATCAACAATTTTATATTCAACGCCACGATCAACAGCCGCATAGTTCATGTTGACTACTTTCTCACCTTTTTTACCGTAAGATTTTACGATGGCATATTTCATCTTTTCTACTGCCAATTCAAAAGGAATTACATTGGTAATTTTGAAGAATGCTGATTGTAAAATTGTATTCGTACGATTTCCTAATCCGATTTCCTGAGCAATATTTGTTGCATCAATAATATACAAAGTGATATTATTCTTAGCAAGATATTTTTTTACCTTAATTGGTAAATTTGCGCGTACTTCATCTGGTGTCCAAATTGTATTTAGCAGGAATGTTCCGTTTTTCTTCAAACCTTTTGTTACATCATACAAACGTAAGTAAGCCTGAACGTGGCAAGCCACAAAGTCAGGAGTTGTTACCAAATAAGTGGAACGAATCGGAGTTTCTCCAAAACGCAAATGTGAACAAGTGAATCCACCTGATTTTTTTGAATCATAAGCAAAATATGCTTGAGAATACTTATCAGTATTGTCACCAATAATTTTAATGGAGTTTTTATTAGCACCCACTGTACCGTCAGCACCCAAGCCATAGAATTTAGCTTCGTAAGTTCCAGCACCACCCATTGAGATTTCTTCGCCCAAATGAAGTGAAGTGAAAGTTACATCATCAACTATACCCACTGTAAATTGATTACGTGGCGATGGTAATGCTAAATTGCTATACACTGCCAATACTTGAGCAGGAGTAAAGTCTTTTGATGATAATCCGTAACGACCACCCACTACTAATGGTTGATTTTCAGTTCCGTACAATACATCTTTTACATCTAAATACAATGGTTCACCAGTTGCTCCTGGTTCTTTGGTACGGTCAAGTACACAAATACGTTTCGCAGTTTTTGGCAATACTGATAAGAAATGTTTAGCTGAGAATGGACGATATAAGTGAACTGAAACCAATCCAACTTTTTCGCCTTGTGCGTTCAAATAATCAATGCCTTCGCGAATAGCTTCGGTAGCTGAACCCATGGCGATTACCACACGGTCAGCATCTGGAGCACCATAATAATCGAACAATCCATGTTTACGACCAGTAATTTCACCTAATTTCACTAGATATTCTTCAACAATACCAGGAATGGCATCGTAGAAAGGATTACAAGCTTCACGAGCCTGGAAATAAATATCAGGATTTTGAGCAGTACCACGAACCACAGGATGTTGTGGATTTAAAGCACGTTCGCGGAATTCTTTCAATGCATCTTTATCGATTAATGCGATAACAGCATCTTGATCAATTTGTTCAATTTTCTGAATTTCGTGAGAAGTACGGAAACCATCGAAAAAATGAACAAAAGGAACGCGTGATTTAATAGCGGCAAGGTGAGCTACAGCAGCCATGTCCATTACTTCCTGAACCGAACCAGTAGCAAATAAGGCACAACCTGTCTGGCGAATTGCCATAACATCTTGATGATCACCAAAAATTGAAAGTGCATGTGAAGCCAATGAACGTGCCGAAACATGATAAACGCCGGGAAGTAATTCTCCAGCCACTTTATACATATTAGGAATCATCAGCAAAAGTCCTTGTGAAGCGGTAAAAGTAGTAGTCAATGCGCCAGCTTGAAGTGCGCCGTGCATTGCTGCAGCAGCTCCGGCTTCCGATTGCATTTCTTGTACTTGTACTTTTTCTCCAAACATGTTTTTGCGACCAGCAGCTGCCCATTCGTCAACATATTCGGCCATAGTCGACGAGGGAGTGATGGGGTAAATAGCAGCTACTTCAGTAAACATATACGAGATATGTGCTGCTGCTTGATTACCATCACAGGTTAAAAATTTTTTTGTTTTAGCCATTTTGTAAATTATTTAAATTTAAATTTTTTCTTTATTAAAAGTCTGTATCCGCTAAAAATTAGAAACAGCTTATTTATTCTATTCTATGTTTTTCAATTCTTTTTTCAAATAGAGTGAAAGAAATATTCGCTTAGGCAGAATCTCGAGACTCTATAAATCTTTTGTCTTTTGTCTTGATTCTTTTATCTAGCTTCTCAATACAAAAACCCAAATAACCAAAGTGGAATTTCATTTTTTTGCCCTGCGCTTATTCCATCTACCGCAAAGAAAGTATTTGAGCTGTTTTTAGTCAGATTGTTGTTACCTAATTTAAACTGATATTTTTGATCTATGCAAAATTCATATTTTTTTTTACCCAAATTTACTTTGTGTTTTGCATGGAGTGCGTTGTACAGAAAAGTTTTACATTCCGCCTCGCGATTAACAAAATCTTTACCTATCACATGCATTAAATTTGTATTCTGAACATAAATTTGCTTAGGCTTTTTAGGAAAATCTTCACCCACAGCATATAAAAGATTGAGTAATCTGGCGTCTTTCAAGTATTTAATGTAATTCATTATGGTAGCCCGCGATGTTGCAATCTCCACACTCAACTGACTTACATTTGGATCAGCAGGCGCGTTTAGCATTAATAAATAAAGCAATTTCCTTATTTTTGAGAGATACTTTAAATCAATTTGTTTAATGAGCAGAATATCTACTTCGAGCATCATATTCATCGTTTTCAATAAATTTTCCGAATAATTACGATTTTCAAGATAAAAGGGATAAAATCCATGATGAAGATAATCGTCGAAATAATCAAGTGGTTGTATTGAATTACAAATTGTATTTGCTATCTCTTTGTGTTTTTTTAGTATGTCTTCCAATGAATACGAAATCAACGAACTTCCGCTTTGTAAATTTACGTACTCACGAAATGAAAACCCACGAAGATTATATGAAGCAACAATGTCTTGAATATCAGCATTATCTTCAATTAATCGCATGACCGATGAGCCTGAGAAAATAATGTGTAGTTGTGGAAACTGGAAATAACACGCTCTTAATTCACTGGACCATTTTTCGTATTTGAAAGTTTGGTCTATCAATAATGTGTGTCCACCTTGTTCACAAAAAGCCTGAGCAAACTCTAACAAAGAGTGTTGAGTAAAATAAAAATTGTTGAAATTTATATATAAACAGCATTTGTCGTTACCGAACTTTTCCTTGGCATATTGGAGTAAAAATGTAGTTTTTCCAACACCTCGGCAGCCTTTAATACCTATCAGTCTATGATTCCAATCTATTTCGTCCATCAACTGACGGCGAATAGGAGAATTAATGTTGGTGACTAAGTTTTTGTGTGTTTTGTAAAACGACTCCATGAACTCTTATTTTGATGCAAAATTACAAAAATAAATCCATTTTGCAATGTCGAGATAGCAAAAATAAGATACTTTAAAATATATTCAATCAAATCGATTGGTAAGTTTGGAATAAATTTCTATCCATATGACCATTTTATGATTTTTTTTCTAAACATATTCGTTAATTTTTTGTTTAGTATTAAAATGCTTTAATACAGATAAATCATATATATAGAGAGAACGCAAGAA
Source organism: Bacteroidales bacterium (assembly GCA_038249855.1). Taxonomy (GTDB): domain Bacteria; phylum Bacteroidota; class Bacteroidia; order Bacteroidales; family Paludibacteraceae; genus Paludibacter. The sequence goes on along the minus strand of JBBSCW010000030.1, from coordinate 833 downwards.
TCAAGAATCAAGACATAAAATCCATATTATCAATTACGTGACAAATCAATATGTCAGATTTACAAACTCGTTGTATATATATTTGATATCGGTACTTAATAAAAGTGTGTAAAACTTTATTTAAACCGATATATTAGAAGAAAACTCAATAACTAAGAATATAATTCCAAATAATATGTATAAAAACTTGTAATTAATATTGTTAAGAATAAATTATTTTGAATTATAATATAAGATGTTTCGTTTTTTTTTTTATTTTTGTTGATGAAATGGTTACAAATTGAATAAAATTCCAAAATTTATGGCTTTTGATAAAGAAATGATTGAACAGGTATATGCCAATTTGCCTGCTAAAATAGAGGAAATAAAAAAAATACTCCAACGTCCTCTAACTTTGACTGAAAAAATTCTTTTTGCCCATTTGGCGAAAGAAGAAACTATTAAGAATTACGAAAGAGGCGAGCAATACGTTAATTTCCAACCCGATAGAGTAGCCATGCAAGATGCAACTGCACAAATGGCCTTGTTGCAATTAATGAATTCAGGCCGCAAAACTGTTGCAGTTCCTTCCACAGTGCACTGCGACCACTTGATACAAGCACATATTTCAGCTAAAGTTGATTTGAATACTGCTAATGAAGCAAATCGTGAAGTTTATGATTTCCTAACTGCAGTTTCAAATAAATTTGGCATAGGTTTTTGGAAACCAGGTGCTGGAATTATTCATCAAGTAGTATTAGAGAATTATGCTTTCCCCGGTGGAATGATGATTGGTACTGACTCACACACTGTGAATGCAGGTGGCTTGGGAATGATAGCCATTGGAGTAGGAG
>JBBSCW010000029.1:0-17983 GCA_038249855.1 Bacteroidales bacterium | reverse complement strand
TCGACCCATGTAATACCTACGAAACTCGGATCGAAGGTCATATTGGAACGTGGTCCAACTTGAGCGTGGTACATCCATGAAGGTAGTGAATCGGCCACCGTTCCGGAAAAAACCATGCCTATAATTGCCAAACCTCGTAGGGCGTCGAGTGCATAAGAACGTTTATTCGACCTCTCCCCAACCCTCTCCAAAGGAGAGGATGTAAGACCTGATTTTGAGCTATTAGTTAACATTACTCGTTAATATTTTTATTTACGATTTACAATTTTCTGAGTCATATTTACATTTTGGCCTCTTATATTCAAAATATAAATACCATTATTGGGTATGGAAATGGTTTTGAAATCATTCGCCATGGACATATTCCAATTTTCACTATAAACCATTTTAGCAGTTATATCAAAAATATTTATTTTGACTAACTGAGCATTCGAGAGTTGTAAATTAAGTTGTAGCTGATTATTTAAATCATTAAACACCAAAAGTTTTTGTTCGTTTATTTCAATTGTAGGAACATTTGTCGACAATCCAAGTGATTTTCGGAGGAGATAGGTGAATTTTTCAGGAGTTACAAACTCTACATCATTACCAATTGTTGGATCAGCTTTAATACTTTCCATAAGTGTTTTCAGTCGTGGCAAAGTGATATCGTTCGATTCTAAATTTGAATTATCCTGTCTAAATCGCTCATAGCCTGCCATCAAAAAACGAGGTTTAGTTTTTCCATTCAATTTGCTTACAATTCGATCTTTTACAGTGGTGAGATTTGAAAAGTTAGCATAAAAAGTGTCGTCATTGACGTGGTTGTACAACAAACCTCCATAATTGGTATAAGCACGTTGAGTTTGAAGCCCAGGATCGAATAGCATAGTCATTTGTGAATTAGTTTGCTCTGAAAAAGCACCTAACTTTGTAAAATCAAAATTATTCGAGATTGTAATACCTCGATATTCAGAGCTTCCTGCACCATTATAATGTTTGTAAGCGTATACTGAATTTACATTGAATTTATCCATCAGCATCATTGTTTTTGCCTTAGCATCAGGTAAATATGAAGTTGGAAAAACATCAGGATAGGCATATCCAAGCGGAGTTGAAACTGCCATAAAGCCATCATTAGCCGTAGCTGTTCGATAATAATACTGACCGATAAAAGGAAATTCGTCTAACATTTGTAAGTTAAATCCCCAAGCTACAGGCACTTGACCTCTGGTTGTCGATTGCCAAGCACCACCTTGAAATCCTACATTCCAGTTTCCAGCATCGCCTTCGGAGCCAATAAAAAGCACATAATACTTATTCTCCAAATTGACAGAAGCTGGATTAATATCCGCAGGTCGTTTGTATTCAAAATTTGCATTCACCGGAAAAATATGATGCCAAGATAAATTACACAATAGGGTTTCATGAAAGCTACCTCCATAAGCTGAAACCCACTGTACAAGTGGTTCGGGACGCATCCAACCGTAGACATGAAAAATCTCATTCGGCTTTTTCTCTTTCATATAATTCATTACACGCTCTATCTTTGCCGCTTTTTCGTCGGTGAGCGAAGTGAAACGCAAATCTTCGGTTCCTCCTAAATTCAATTGAAACATCCGTTGATTTACAGCCCAGTCGGTTATTTCACGAATATAGAATTTAGAAGTATTACAGCGAGTTAGCAAATTATCCAAGCTCCAATCTAACCAAGCAAAATAGCGTTGTTCGCCAGTAAGTGAAGTATTATTCCAACTATGCGTTGATAATTCCAATTTTGCAGATACCTGAATGGTGGCTTGTCCATTAAAAAAATCTGGCACATCCACTACTGATGGTTTGTTTATAACAATAGTTGTATTGGTAGATGGAACAGGAATACAATCGGTTAATCCGCAAAGCATGGCGGCGGCTTCCGCTTGCCAACGAAAAGACTGCCCGCTGAAATTACCGTAAGTAAGAGATGCATCGTAAGTAATAGCACCCTTAATGAAAGACTTGAATTGCTGAACTAATGAGTTGGTATTTGATATTTCAGTGAAATTAACTCCACCTGTTGTTTTGTACTCATTTTCCCACAATTCATCTGTTTGATTGTAACTCCATGTTTCATAGACATTTCGCAAATAAAGTCGTGGTTCATCCCGATTCACTATTCCAGCCAAAGTCATAGCAATTAGTTTATCTTCGCTACTTTGTCCTGATCCATTGTAAACAATTGCCTGTCGGGCTGATGTGTAAGCACAAATACTTGTAAATAAGCAATATAATAGTAAAGTACGTTTCATATTTGGTGTAAATATAAAGTTTATATGTTTGAAAATTGTTGTTGCTTAAAAATTGAATGAAAATAAAAACGTCAATTAGAACTATTTCTTCTTTACAAACGAAACCACAGCGGCAACCGCACGTTCATTTCCATCTGATGGTTTGTTGAGAATTTGTCCATCAGCAATAATTACAGACGAGCCGCCTCCATCAAGATTTAGGACATTGACGCAGCCAATTGATTTCATAATTTGGAATAATTCGATCATGGTTGCTCCATCGCTATGTGTTTGTCTGCCATCGCAAACAAAAAGAATAATTTTATTATCAGCGGTGTTTCCAATTAAAGTGCGTGGTGGACGAACAGTTGGGGCAAAAATATCTGATTGCAAAAGCTCGAAGTTTGTCATATATTTGCCTGAAAGTGTCGTTGTAAAATCGAAAGTAATTTTTCCATTTTTCATCAAAACTGGTCCACCTCCAATGGCTGTGTAAGGATTCCAGCGCTCGGCAGTGGTTGGGAAGTTTTGAGTTGGTGTTGTCTGAGGCACTTCTCCTTCAACATTTTGATTGGGAATTTCATAGGCAAAATCTCCGGAAGTCCATTTAATCATCGGCGTTTGATTTTGGGTAACTCCAAATGCACCACGGGTTGTAGGGTAGCTGTAACTTCCTCTCGCAAGTGCTGAGATATTGTCTGCTTTTTTGGAATCCCGATCAACTACTAAACTATAAGAACTGACATTACTTCCACTATATCCGAAATAACCTGCATTGGTCATTACATAAGTTGTTTCTTGTGTAGAAGAAGCTATAAATTCACTCGGTTTTTTAGCGGTGGTCGATAATGAAGCTTTCAATTCAATATTTCCAGTACTTAAATCGGCAATTGCATACCAAGCTTGAAATGCGCGTCCATTCAATTTTGAAGTGGTCGTATACATTTTAATTTCCGTTGGAAGTGATGAATTTAAACTACTGATAGCAGTCCATATCAACGCAATTGGTTCTAGTTGAGTTTCTAATTTTCCTTGTATTTCCGAACTATAAGTTGTGCCTTGAGAGTTGGTGGCATAGGCACGCAAATAGTACACAGCGTTAGGTTCTAAGTTGTTTGTAATTCCAAAATTAGATTGACCCGTTTTTGATTTTTGAGGCCAAATCGATTTTGAATCGTTGATAGTTGGGTTTTGGTTTTTGCTCCAACAAATTCCCACATTGCAATCTTCTCCGCCATCCGATGTAAGTGTAAAATACGAAGAAAGTTTGAAGTATGAAGCATCAAGTTTTGAAATTGAGATGACTGGCGATTTCAAAACAGTTACTGATCTTTCTACGCCAACAGAGTTAGCATCAGCTGAAAATGCGTACAATTTGTAGGTATTAATTCCAGGCTCAAAGTCATTATCAGCAATAGAGGTTTTGTCGGGGCTTAGGGTTTTCCAAAGCTGAAATACTCCATTTCCAGTTTTTTTATCAATTTTGTAGCCATCAATTCCACCTGAAACAGCATCCCAAGACAAATCGATGGTATTTTGGTTTGCAATTACTTTGAAATTGGAAGGCATTGAGACTGGAATGTGCTGATAAAAAATTGAAATTGTATCTGAACTACGCTCTTTGTAAAAAGCATACACTTTGTATTGATAAGTCTCGTTTTTCAGCCCATTATCTATCCATTCAGTTACATTTTCACCTACCGTATTCTTTACAGGCGATGTAGCACCAATTCCCCAACGTTCAATTACAAAACCGTTTTCGCCCTTGCTATTATCTTTCCACAATAGTTTAATTGAGCTTGTAGACACTTTTTCCGCAATTAATTCTGTGGGAGCTGGGAAGGGTAATTTCGGATCGCTCAAATCTGGATTGGTACACGAAGTGATGACCACCATAATCAAAATTTGGATGAAAATGCATTTCAATATTACCAGTCTATTTTTCATCTTTGCTTTATTTTATTGAATAGTTTTTGTTATAAAATCTTCTAATATATTTGCCAAATCGGCAGATCCTCGCACACTTGGATGTACTTTATCCATTAACTCTAGCTTGATATTGGAACCATCTAAAAGAAAAATATTCTTATCACCCAACGCTTTTCTTTCGTCAACCAATTGCTCCATGACCTTCCGATATTCTTCTATTTTCACACCGCTTGTTGGCGTTGGATTTTCAGTGCCAATCAAACTTATACAAACCAAGCTTGTATTCGGCTGAAATTCACGGATTTTATTAATCAAGGCCAACATATTATTTCGATAATTTGAGGCAGTTTCACCCACAAAATACCAGTCGTTATATCCCCAAAGTACCGTAATCAAATCAACTTTACGATTTTCTAACTCAGTGGCCACTTTCCAACTCACTTTGCTACCGCCTACTCCTAAATTGTAAGTTTCGTAATTTAATTTTCGACCAAAAAGAAACGGATAACTCAAATAGCCTGCATTTCCTTGTCCAACTCCTTGTGTTATTGAATTTCCAATGGCAAAATATTGTTTCTGAATAGGTAATTCAGTTGCAATTAATTGTTTACCATTTTCAATCTCAATACTTGATAAATTTACAGCATTCATCAACGAAGGCGATATTTCCCAAGTTGCAAAGTCTTTATTTAGCGACTTTTGAAAGGTGAAATTATGATTTACAAAACTATTTACCCATTTCCCATCCTCCCAAACACCATAATCATTTCCCCAATGTGCACCAGCAATTTCTGTAAATTTAACTCTTATGTAATTGCTATTTGTACTAAATCTTATGATTACACCCGATTGTGTTTGCCCATTTTGCATGTAGTTTACACGAGGTTCGGATAAATTGGTATCATTAAATCTCGACATAAACACATGATTACTATCACGTTTTATATGTAAACAACCCAACACTTCAATTTTCAAATCATTCAGAGCCAATTTCTGAACATTACTAACTATGACATTGTACTGAACACTTGATTTATCTTCGGCAATCACTGTAAGTACTTGCGGTTGACTGAAATTGACGCTGTCGGAAATGGTGTAAGTTGCTTTGGCCGAAACCTCCGCATTACTTTTAAAATCTTCAAGATAGGTATTCCATGGCAACTTAACGTTTACTATTTTATTTTCTTCATCTATCTCTCCTTTGTATTTTTGCAAATTATATTCCACTTCAAATGATAACAGTTGCTTTTCTCCCGAAAAAAAGATGCTATTTGATTTGCAGCTAATTAGCAGGATTAAACTGAGTAAAAGTATGCTGTATTTTTGTTTCATTTTTCAATCACGTACATGAATGCTTTCTCAATTTTGTTCTCTTTAAGTGCTTCTACCAGCTTCTTTTGCTCACTTTCAATCATATTACCTGTTTTATCATCCCAGCGCTCTAATGTGCACAAACAACCGAGTGATGGAGTAAACGGATAATAACGCTGTTCTTTGTAAAAATCTGTATCTATGGTTGTACCGTGAATTATTATTTCGCTGCGACCAGCTTTTCCTGCATAATAAGCCATGTTTTTTCCTGTAAAACTTTGCCAACTTTCAGGAAAAAATCGGTTATAAGCTTCCAACGACCATTCATTATTCATTTTCCCATGGCTAAACTCCGTTAAGTTTATCTCGTAAGGTAATACCGTATTGATGGTTGGCGTTTTACCGATAAATACATTATCAGAAAATCCAAATCCCTGTACCGAAAATACGCCCGTGGGAGTATTTCCATTTGTCAAATACCCCGACATATTAGTTATTGACCGGGCCAGCAATCTGATTTTCAACGTATCATTTTTTTCTTTAAGAAAATGTCCGAACCTATCAAGAATCATAGCAATAGCAGGAATATCTCTGTCTTTTTTGACGTAAACAAAAATAGTAGCTTCTTTTTTTGTCTTCCGAAAAGCAATTAAATCTTCCTCCTGTTTATTTGTTAACGGTAGCTGATTCGAATGTTCAATGATAAATGCTGTTAATATAGGGTTTTCATTCCATGCCGGAAAACTATGTTTCATGTTTTCAAGACAAATCTCGCGTTTCTGTGAATTCTCTCGGATCAAATAATTGGACATTATGCAAAAACACTTATCCTTTCGTTCCGTATTTTGTAAGCTATCCATCTCGTGAACAAATTCAACAGGATACAAACTGTAAACATTTTGCAAGATCAATCGCTTGAAATTATCAGAAAAAAGAGAAAAATTTTGCAGAGCATATTTCAAATTTGATTTTGCTTTTTCAGATTTCCGAAGCATTAATTCTGTGGCCCAGAAAGCACTTTCATAGGCTTTTTCGTTGTTTTTATTTGGTAATTGCTGAAAAACTGAATCGATAAAAGTTGTTTTTTGCTTCACAAAATTACTACGTTCAGTTTTTTTTACAAACTGATTTTGTTCTTTTGCCTGACAAAATACTCCCAATCCTAAAACAAAAAGTATTGTAACATAGATGAATTTCATTTATGTAATTTCGTTTTTAAAATGGAAAAATTGCTTTCCCTGGATAAAGTACTTTAAATGCATTTTGTTTCGAAGGTATTGCTTCGTAAAACCAGGTAGACTCGTTGAAAACTTGTTTCGAACGATTGTATTGAATCAATTTAGCCAAGAAAGCATCAGAAATAATCTCACTGCCATTCCGAACCAGCATTCCTGGAACATATTTTTTCTTTAATTCGGGGGTCTTAAATATTGCTTGTAAGTCGTTGTAAACTAAAATTGAATACGAATCAATTCCTTGTGATTCGGGACGATATAATTGAGGAGATACCCAATCGGCCACACCACGTTTGATCCATTCTGGCCAATCTTGTAAGTAATTATCTTTGCTCCAACCGCGGGTACTCGGTGCCCAAGTAACCAAACAGCTCGAACGTACTGCTTTCACGGCATTGTAAAGCGAAACAGCATAATCACTCAATTTATTTGCTTTCCATTCGAAAAAAGCAGCTTCTTTTGGGTCTGTAGGCACAGTTTTGCCAGTTTCGGTTTTGTATAATTGTTTTGTATAATCATCGTAACCCGCATGGGCAGGTAAAGCTGGCAACCGATCATCTCCTTGTATTCCATCAAGTTGAGGATATTTAGTAACACATTCAACAATCATATCTGTTACGAATTTTTGAACCTCGGGATGAAAAGCATTAAGCCAGTAGAAATTATTTTTATTGGTTTGATTTCCATTAATATCTTTGCTAACCCAGTCTGGATGTTTGTCAGAAATTGGTGAATCTTGATCCGCATAATGTGACGCAAAACCATACTCGAACCAAGCGATTACTTTTATGTTTTTTGCATGTGCTTTATCAATCAATTTCCCCAGTACATCGCCCCATGAGCAACCTGAAATTACTGTTTGTGCAGGTGTAATTCCTAATACAGTTGCCAAAGTTTGGCTAGGGAAAAGTGTTTGACTTTTGTTGTAAGTGCAAACGCAAATGGTGTTAAAATTCAATTCAGCCAACTTATCGACCATAGCAGTAAGTGCGGATTCAGAGAAGAGTACAGAGCTTGCCACGTTGGTGACCCAAACGGCTCTAATACCTGTTTCTTGTGCTAAAATGTTAGCAGTAATTGTGTATGTTTTTGAACTTGTTCCTCGAGTGAGTCTCCAAGTATAAGGTTGAGATAGATTTATTTTTTCGCCTGATTTGAAATTAGAAGTAATTCCCTCTTCGGCAATAATATAAGTTACTTTTACAGCATTCAAATCGCTGCCATAAGGTAGATTAATAAGGATATTATCACCGTTAATTTCGCCATTCACAAAATTATCGGGAAGTTGGATATTATTCACCCTAAATGTAGGTTGAGTATAAGCTAGAACGGTGTAACTCTTTTTTGTACCTGCTTCCGAAGTAACAGTGTAAAAAAATGGTTTTGAAAAATCTTGTTTAACACCTGATGCTGGACTGATGGTAGCTTTCGACGAGATTTCTATTATAGGTGATAGTGCTGTTAAATCTGTGTTTGATGGCAAAACGATGCTAACACTATCCTTCGAAATTGTTGCTATATTAGCTTGTACAATTTCCTGAAATTTAAAACTGATAATGTCGTTACCAGATTCTAGGTCTGGGTTGCACGAAAGCAATAAAAAACAAGAAAATGCTAAAAAAAGATTCTTCATTGATTGGGTTTTTGAAAATCAAAGTCCACTCAACATGAGTGAACTTTGATTAATTTAGTTTTTATTTTTCAACAAAATAAATTGTCAAAATAAATTATTTAAAAGTCATTTCTTTCTTCTTGCTGAATTTAGTTACTACGATTCCACATCCAGTTCCCATGGCAACAACTTTAAAGCCTTGTCCATCAGCATCAAGAACTGCATCAACACAACCCGTTGCATCTCCGTTTGCTAATGCACCATCAGCTTCAATTTTTTCAGGAACAGGAGTTAGCCACCAATTGTCGCCCATTAATGCACTGCTATTTGTAGTTGTATAGTCATAAAGGCGAGCATTAACACTATGCGGAGTTGCATAAGCTTCCACATTCAGCACCAGATGATATTTAACTCCATTGTATTCAATGAATTGTGAAATACCTTTTGGAGTTGCTACACCGCCCGCTGACATATAATTAGCTTTCGATACACCGTTTATTACTCCAACCTCTGAACCAGCACAAGCAGCATTTACCAAAATATCACTTGTTGCAGTAGCTCCCATCGGAACAATAGAAGTCCATAACTCAAAACGTGACATTGAACCACCTGGAGTATATTTGATTCTTTCAGGACTTGTGGCAGCTACACCATTGCTAACTTTCCAGCGTAGAATATCAAGGGTAAAATTAGCATAAGAGTAAACGTAGGCTTCGGTTTTCAAATCACCAACAATAGAAATACGACGACCTACATGGTTTCCTGCCCAGCTTGGTACAGTTCCTATAGAAATAATATCCGACACATTCCATTTAATCAATTGACGAGGAGTTGCATCGTGAGTATCCCATGCCCAAACCTTGAAATCTTGACCTGGAGCAGCTAAATTACAAGCGATAAATGCACCCTTACGGTCGCCTGCCATTGCTCTTACTTGTTTAATAGTGTCACCCACTGCTACTACTAATTTGGCATAACCGTTTTCAGAGCCATCTAGCATAGAGAGTTTTACTAATTTTAAATTTCCACCATATAACCCGCCAATTTGTTGGATAATATGCGTTGGAGTTAGCGCAAATGTTTTCTCATTATTACTGCTAAATTTATCGGTAAAAGCTGAACCTTTCTTTCTCCAATACTCAGAAACAACTCCGTAGCCTTTTTGAGCAGTTTCGAAGAATCGAACTTTATAAGCCGTTTTCGAAACACCATCTTCGGCAGTAACCGTGTAATAAATAGGTGTGTTTACGTTGAATTTCACTGGAGTTCCCGAAGCTGGCGAAACTTTAGCGCCTTCCGAAACTGCTACAACAGCTGCGTTAGCAGATAAAAGTTTTGAAATAGTATCCGCTTTTAATCCAAAAGGAATGTTGATTAAAATTTCTTCACCTACTACTGCAACTGTTACACCAGCTTTAATAGTCTGATCAGCTAAAGCGTCTAATGATTTAAGATCGAGAGCAAAAGAAGTGATTGCAGAATTGGTTTTCAATTCAACAACGGGGGTTTCATCTTTACATGAATAAATGCTAATTAACACGACACATACGAGTGCTAATTTACCAAGAAACTTGTTTGTTTTCATTTTTTTAAATTTTAGTTGTTTTAAATTGTTAGTTATTTTTTATCCCACCACATTCGACTTTGTTGATAATCGCCACCCATGCGGTTGGAAGCTTCTATCACATTATCTTTGTTTAGTAAGTGTTCATCACTTGGATATTTCCAACGCCGTGGTAAGCCCATTTCGTCGGCTACAGAAGTTACATATTCTATTGCTAGTATTTTAGGGAAACCAGTTCTACGTAAATCGGCATAAGCCTCAAAACCATCGGTATAATTTCCTAAATATTTTTGAACAATAATTTGTTCTAATCTTTGTGCTTTTGTTCCAGCAGAATTGTATTTTGCTGCACCAGCTAAATATGTATTTATTTCTGATTCAGGCACTTCGTAAAGTTGCATAGCTGCTCTTACACCATCGTTGTAATGGTCTGCCGCAGTTTTTGGAGTTGTCCAGCCATTTAAATTGGCCTCAGCAAGTAAGAAACACACTTCAGGATAAACAAATAAATTCGTTGGGTAATTATTCTGACGTAGATATTGGCTCAAATCGGAGTACTCACCCAACTTACTTTGCATTGCTGTTAGCGATTCTATACTCTGACCATTTCGCACTCCTCTGAATTTTATGTTTCTGTTTACTTCTGAAACTCTTCCTGGCAAAACACGGGTAACAATTGCATCAATCTCATCCGTAAAATTTCGTCCTTGTGCATATACATTGATAAATGAAGATCCTTCTTTTGCAAAATAGGAAACTTTATCTTGGTCAGCAATTGTTAGTGTTCCGAAAAGGGCTGTATTTTTTTCTAAATCAGTACAAATTGCTTTCATTGCATCTAGGTACTTTTTAGTTGGTTCGGCAAAATTAAATATTCGCGGATCTTGCAAAGTATTTAAAGTATTGACCATAAATTCACTCGTTCTGTACCAATCGAAAGCATTTGCCATCACTTTTATAGGATTGTCACTGTGTATTCCTTGAGGACCCGCAGGATCGGTTTTTAATCTGCACGATTGATTGTTAGTGGTCATTAAGCCACCTGCATCTGCCATGGTTTCATCAAACCATTTTTTAGCTAAGGTTTGATTTACACCCGAAATTCGCATTGACATGCGTAAACGCACTGAATTAGAAAATCGTTTCCATGCTCCATAATCACCTGCGTAAAACAAATCGGCATTTCCCATTCCGTTTCCTTTTGTGGCATCCAACTTAGCAGCACTTTCTTTCAATTTAGCATATATGTCGGTATAGATTTTCTCTTGTGTATCATATTTTGGATAATCAATCAAATCGTTGAAAGCTTCGCTGTAAGGAATATCACCAAACAAATCGGTCAATTGAAGGAATAAAAAGGATTTCCATATTGCACAAGTTGCTTCTTTATTGTCCCAACCATTTTTCTTTGCTATTTTTTCAGCTTCCGCCACAAAAGAAAGATAGGTTTTAGAAGCGTCGCCAGCATAAGCAGCACCCCACAATGTTCCGTTCCAGGCCCCATTAAATTGATAGCGGTCGGTACAATGTTCTTTTGTATAATTGGTATTGGCATACATTTGTGTTTCAAAACTAGCCATTCCACGTGTGTAATAATATACACGGTCATCCATTGCTCCACGTCGTTGTGATGTTGTGAACAAATAGGCTGGGTCGATAGTATTCGTAGAATTCGGATTGGTATTTATCTCCCCAAACTTATCTGTACAAGCAGACAATCCTACCAAAATAGTAATTATGATTATATTCAACTTTTTCATTTTCATTTTCATTTTTGGGTTAAAAACTAATATTTGCACTCATTCCCCATTCTCTTGTGGTTGGTACCGAACTGTACTCAAATCCCATTCCATTGAATGAGGCTTCTGGATCAAGACCGTCGGGCGCAGCTTTATATATGTAGAATAAATTTCGACCTACGGCTGCAATTTGAATATTTTCTATCTTTAATGGTTTAAGCCATTTTTTGGGGAGATTATATCCAATGCGAATTTCTTTAAATTTCACAAATGATGCATCGTGTAAAAAAACCTCATCAACTCCTGCTGAATTAATCCAATATGCTTGTGGCGATATATATAAATTACGGTTTGGCGTGAAACTTCCATCCGGCAAAGTAACTACACCTTCTGGCAAATATCCACGTTGGTTTCGTGAATTGAACCATTCAACAGGTGATTTCCCTGCTGTAATACGAGCAGTTTCAGAAGTCGACCATTCTTCACGTCCGGTAGTCGTCCAAGGTGCATTTCCATATTCAGTGGTAATTTTTTCGGTAAACGAATATAATTTTCCACCCATGCGAACATCTACTAAAGCGCTCAATGAAATTCCTTTATAGCTAAAATTTGTACCCAAACCACCAATAAAATCATTTTGAATATTACCTAAATAGTTTTCTGTGGTTGAGCCATACTCATCGGTGGCTAATTGTGGTAAACCATTTGCGCCAATTATCCGCTCACCTTTGTCGTTTCGCAAATATTTTGTTCCATAAATTTCACCATATCTTCCTCCAGCTTTTGCATGAATTGATATTGTTCCTGCTGATGCTATGATGCGTCTGTCTTTCTTAGCAGGGTCAAGCAATTCAATAATTTTATCACGATTGCGTGAGAAATTCACAAAAAGATCCCAATGCATGTTCTTCTTTTCTATGACATTAGCCGTTAATTGTAACTCAACACCTTGATTTTGAACCAAACCAGCATTCAGCAACTTTGTAGTATATCCTGAAGGCGAAGGAATTCGTTGTGCTATTATTTGATTAGATGTTCTATTGATGTAGTATGTTGCATCCAACTTTAATAAATGTTTAAATAAATATGCTTCAACCCCAACCTCATTCGAGGTCATCAGTTCAGGTTTCAATTCAACAAACGGTTTAACATCTGGCTTATATGCATATTGTTGTCCTAAGTGACCTGGGCCAATACTATAACTATACGAAGTTCTGTAAGGTGAAGTTCCATTACCAACCCCTGCACTTGATAAACGCAATTTCAAATATGATAACCAATCAGATTTAATCGAAGGAAAAGCATCGGTCAAAATCCCAGAAACGCTAACGGAAGGGTAAAAATAAGATACATTAGATGCAGCTGGATTGAGAATTGATTGTAAAGAAGAATCCCAATCATTACGGGCTGTAAAATCTAAAAACACATAACTTTTGTAACCAATGGATGCTGTTCCGTAGAGAGATTGCACTAATTTCTGGCTAAATCCTTGGGAACTTGTAACGTTTTTTGCATTACCCACCGTATAAAGATTGTCCAGTGAAAGTGCAAGTGCATAGAATCCTATGCTATTTCCCCAGCGTTGCATAATATTTCCACCTTGCGAAACGACTAAAGATAAATCGTTGTCCAGGAAGTTCTTGTTGAAAGTTAGTAAATAATCGTAATTGTTCTCGAACGATTTTCCCCAGCTTTGTGCATATTTCGATCGCGTTTCATTATTTTCATAAGCAGTTCGTTTGGCTACCCGGGTTTCATTGTCATCTAAAATGAAGTCAGTCCCTGCACGAAGCATCAAGCTTAAATAGCTCGTAAAATCATATTTCAATGACATATTTCCCATCAATCGGTACCTATTATCATTGTTGAAGTTTTTATAAATCGACCAAAATGGATTTTGATTCTTCGAAATATCATCCGTATAACTTTTTGCAAGTCCATCCCAAAGAATCGGGAATCCACCTGCGTCTTGATAGGTTCGCATATCGTCTAACTGTATATTACGAGGCATTCTCAAAAAACTATACATTGGGTTATCTGGACTATCAGCCAAATTCGGACGGTTTTGAGTGTTTTGAATATTATAATTTACCCTTCCAATTATGGATAATTTATTGGTTAATTTAGCATTGCCGCTCAGACTGAAACTGTATTTTTCCAATGTACTGTTCGGTATAATTCCGCTTGCATTGCTATAAAGTATCGAGAGCCGCGCCTGAGCTTTTTCGTTACCACCATCTAACTCCAAAGAATGTGAGTTTCTGATTCCTGATTCGAAGAAGTCGCGAATATTGTTTGGTTGTGCTGTAAATGGAGCAATATCACCATTCCATTTTTTCACATCATGGCCATCTAATTTACTATCAGCCCAATTGGTGCCTTTTAAAACTTCTTGCTCAATTCCACTTACCATCTCGGTTTGTCGACCATATACATTTTGTAAATTTGGCAAAACATTCAAAGTTGAAACACCTAAATCATAACTGTATTTTACCCCCATAGTTTTCTTTACAGTTCCTTTTTTTGTAGTGATTAAAATAACACCTTTTCCTCCGCGTGAGCCGTAAAGAGCCGCAGCATTTCCACCTTTAAGTACTGAAATTGTTTCAATATCATCAGGATTAATGTCGGACAATCCACTTCCATAATCGATGCCACCATTTTCGCTTCCGTTTCCTCGCGAACCTCCACTGATAGGTATTCCGTCAACTACAATTAAGGGCTGATTATCACCCGATAATGAAGTTGCACCACGCAATAAGATATTAGTTGAGCCCCATTCACCCGTTCCCGTCGTGCTCACTTTTAAACCAGCAACTCTACCAGCCAGCGAATTCATAACGTTGTTAGATTTTACTTTGGTGAGATCTTCGCCTTTCACTTCTTGAATTGCATATCCCAAGGATTTTTTATCTCTCCTTATACCCAATGCAGTTACAACTACCTCATCTAATGATAGTGCGTCTTCTTTCAGGAGCACTTTCATTTGTGAACTCACAATCATCTCTACCGTTGTATATCCAACATAAGAAAAAATAAGTACCGATTGGGATGATTTGACCGTGATTGTAAATTTTCCATCAAAATCGGTGATTGTTCCAACATTGGTTCCCTTTTCGCGAACAGTTGCGCCAATAATGGATTCACCTTTTGAATCGGTAACAACCCCTTTTATATTTTCGGCGTTTGCAAAACTCACAAATACAAATTGTATCGCAAGTATAACAATTAAAATTAAAGATTTTTTCATTTCTGTTTCCTTTTATTTTTATTTGTAATCAAATAGTAATCTAAATTTATTTATGTGTTTCTCCCATCTCAAAAACTAATTCGCCACCTTGCATAATATCCTGATGACGGATAATACAATCTGTAACCGATTTCCCATTAAGACTTACAGATTGTATGTAAATATTTTTGGGAGAATTATTCTTTACAATAATATTAAATTTCTTATTATTAGCTAGTTTTATGGTGGCTTTGTCGATTGTAGGACTGCCAAAAACATATTCGCCGTTGGCCGGATTCATTGGATAAAAGCCCAAACTGGAAAATACATACCAAGCCGACATTTGTCCACAATCATCATTTCCGCACAATCCATCCACTGTTGGTTTATACATCTCTGTAAGTACCTGACGAACTTTCTCAGCAGTTTTGTATCCTTGATCAGCATATTGATAAAGATACAAAGTGCTGTGACTTGGCTCATTACCGTGCGCATATTGTCCAATTAATCCTGAAATATCGATCGATGCGCCGTCGTTTAGTTTGGAACTTACCAAAAACAGACTGTCTAATTTTTCTGAAAAGGCTTTTTTACTTCCAAATAATCCAATTAAACCTACGGGGTCGTGTGGAACCATAAAAGTATATTGCCAACCGTTTCCTTCTACATAATCTGCTTCTTCGTGTAATGAAAATGACGGATTATATTCCTTTCGGAAAGTGCCATTGGCTAGTTTCCCTCGCATAAATCCCAATTCTTTATCGAAATAATTTGCATAATATTTTGAACGTTTCGTAAAATATTGGAAATCGTTTTCTTTGCCTAACTTTTTGGCTAACAAAGCAATCGAGTAATCGTCGATAGCATATTCTAGCGCTTTTGAAACTGACCAATTTTCTTTATCAGCAGGAATATAACCTAACTCTCGAACGTAATTTAAACCCCTATCGTTTCGTTGTTCATAAGCTCGTACAAGCTTGTAAGCTTTTTCGGTATCAATTCCATCAATATTTTTTAGAATTGCATCTACAATCACAGGAATAGAATGAACACCAACCATAGTGCCAGTTTCGTTTCCTACCAAATGCCAGATAGGCAATGAGCCTTGTTTCTCAGTAATATCAAGTAATGTATTCACCCAATCTGCACTACGTTTAGGATTCAGAATAGTTTGTAACGGATGAAATGCTCGGTAAGTGTCCCATAGCGAAAAAACCGTATGAGGAATAAACTTAGTTGTGTTATATACTTTCCCATCGGCACCTCTATAATCGCCATTCACATCGCAAAATAGCGAGGGAGAAATCATTGTACGAAACAATGAAGTATAAAACATGGTTTTAACCTTTACATCATTCGTTTTAATCTGAATTTTTGACAATTCGATATTCCACCTAGCCTTCGCCTCAGCCTTCGCCTTCTTGAAATTCCAATCGGCAAGTTCAGTTTTTAGATTTTCGGCAGCATTGGCACAACTCACATACGAGATAGCAACTTTTGCTTCAACTATTTCGTTTTTTGTAGTTTCAAAACTCAAAACGGCTTTGTTTACATTTAAACTGTCTTTCGATCGGGGACGAAAAATTGGCTCAACAACAGCAGTATAGTTCATATCTTTCGAAAATACTGCTCTAAAATATACTTTTTGATTTTTTGCCCATCCACGTGAATAACGATATCCTTCGATAGTGCGTGCATCTATTTGTTTTAGAGCTGTTTCTGTTGGTTCGTCCCAATCAATCCCTTCACCTAAATCGATGATAATATTCGATTTTGCACTTTCAGGAAAAGTATAACGATGATAACCAACACGATTGCTTGCTGTAAGTTCTACTTTGATATTGTATTTTTGAAGCAAAACGCCATAATACCCAGGACTTACTGTTTCTTCTTTGTGTGAGAATTTGGAAACATAACCTTTGGTTAAATCAGAAAATGTTCCTTTAAAAGTTGTTGGATTTCCAGTTGTTGGCATAATCAATATATCACCTAGATCGCCAATACCAGTACCGTTCAAATGAGTGTGCGAAAATCCAATAATCGTACTGTCGGAATAATGATAGCCAGAACACCAATGCCAACCTTTACTCATATTAGTTGGCCCCAATTGTACCATACCAAACGGAACACTTGCACCCACAAACACATTGCCATGATAGTCAGACCCAATCATTGGATCGACATACGAAACCACACATGTTCCGGCATAAGAATAATTGCCTAAAAAACAAGAAACTAACAGAATAATTATTATTTTTAATATGTTTTTCATAAATTAATTTAGAGATTGATTTCCCAAAATACTATACAGAATTTATATAATTGTTTTTTCAATCATTGAATAATTATTTTTTTTGAAGTAGCTAATAAATTATCAATATAAACATTGAGAATATACAAGGAATTGGATTTTTTACAAGCAATTGAATTTCCGAGGCTTCGTGCAAGCAATTGTCCTTTCTCATTAAATAATTCGAGTTTACTTACTTCACTGTTGTCAACCAAAATTTTACCTGAACTATAGTTGATTCTCATAGATTTGTTTTTATTAATTACTTCGGTTGGCAATGCAATAAAATTTCCTTTGAAATCAACTTGTTTTAGTAAAAATGGTTGAATGAAAAAATCCAAAATCACTGCAAATTCTTTCCGCACGATTTTGCGATCTACCGAAAAATTTAATAAGCCCAATTTCACCCATTCAGTTTTGACATCTTCAACTGTAATAGTATCTTTGTGATAAAAACTGGCTAATTTTGCCAACAAATTAATTGCGCTAGTTACAGTCAATTCGGTTTCGGAAGTTGACCAGACAAAGCCCAATTCAAAATCGGCCAAACCCTGTTTTAGCTCAGAAACTAAGACTGTTTTATTCGCATAAAACCACGTTTCATTGCTCCAACCTACGTTTTTACCTTCACCTTTTAAGATTCCAGTGACACCAATTCGCTGAATTGCTTTGAAATGGATATCATTTTTATTCTAATCAAGATAAGGCATTAAATATCCCCCTGCATTGAGCAATTCATTCTGAACGTCGCGAACAGATACTTTCTCAATTGCTTTGTTTTGTTTAACCGAAAGTGCAGCCATAGCACCCGCAACTTGACCAATTTGC
>JBBSCW010000028.1:0-18023 GCA_038249855.1 Bacteroidales bacterium | reverse complement strand
GATGGAATTCCATTGAATAAAATGTCGGTTTCTATGACCATGAACGGTGCTGTACTTCCTATTCTTGCGTTTTATATCAATGCAGGTTTGGAGCAAGGTGCTAAGCTCGAAGAAATGGCTGGAACGATTCAGAACGATATTTTGAAAGAATTTATGGTGCGTAATACTTATATTTATCCACCAAAGTTCTCCATGAAGATTATTGCTGATATTTTTGAATTTACTTCTAAAAAAATGCCTAAGTTCAACTCGATTTCTATTTCGGGTTATCATATGCAAGAAGCTGGTGCAACTGCTGATATCGAATTGGCTTACACTTTGGCAGATGGACTTGAATATCTTCGTGCCGGAGTAAATGCCGGAATGGATATCGACTCTTTCGCTCCACGTTTGTCTTTCTTCTGGGCTATTGGTATGAATCACTTTATGGAAATTGCCAAAATGCGTGCTGCACGTATGTTGTGGGCAAAAATTGTAAAACAATTCAATCCTAAAAATCCAAAGTCATTGGCATTGCGTACACACTCGCAAACTTCGGGTTGGTCGTTGACTGAGCAAGATCCGTTCAATAATGTGGGACGTACTTGTATCGAAGCAATGGCTGCTGCGTTGGGTCACACTCAATCGCTTCACACCAATGCGTTGGACGAAGCTATTGCTTTACCAACTGATTTCTCTGCTCGTATTGCACGTAACACACAGATTTTCATTCAACAAGAAACTGACATAACCAGAGAAGTTGACCCATGGGCAGGTTCTTATTATGTGGAAACTTTGACCAATGAAATAGCTGAAAAAGCTTGGGCATTGATCGAAGAAGTCGAAAAGTTAGGTGGAATGGCTGCAGCTATCGAAACTGGTGTTCCAAAGATGAGAATTGAAGAAGCTTCAGCTCGTACGCAAGCTCGTATTGATTCAGGAAATCAAATAATCGTTGGTGTAAATCAATACCGCTTAGAAAAACAAGATCCTATCGATATTTTGGAAGTGGATAATACTGCTGTTCGCATTCAACAAATTGAACGTTTGAAACAATTGCGTGCCAATCGTGATGATGCTGCCGTTAAAGCTGCATTGGCTGCCATTACCGAATGTGCTAAAACCGGAAACGGTAACTTATTAGAATTAGCCGTTGAAGCTGCTCGTTTGCGTGCTTCATTGGGTGAAATATCCGATGCCTGCGAAGAAGTAGCAGGACGTTATAAAGCAACTATTAGAACAATTTCAGGCGTGTATTCATCAGAAACAAAAAATGATGCAACTTTCGCGAAAGCATGTGAGTTGACAGAGCAATTTGCTAAAAAAGAAGGTCGTCGCCCACGTATTATGATTGCTAAAATGGGTCAGGATGGTCACGACCGTGGTGCAAAAGTAGTCGCAACGGGTTATGCCGACTGTGGCTTTGACGTGGATATGGGACCTTTGTTCCAGACTCCTGCCGAAGCTGCTAAACAAGCAGTTGAAAACGACGTTCATGTACTTGGAGTTTCTTCTTTGGCTGCTGGCCACAAGACTTTGATTCCTCAGGTTATGGAAGAACTGAAAAAACTAGGTCGCGAAGATATCATCGTAATTGCTGGTGGAGTAATTCCAGCGCAAGATTACGATTATCTTTACAAAGCTGGTGTTGCAGCCATCTTTGGCCCTGGAAGCCCAGTATCAAAAGCTGCGGTTAGTATTTTGGAGATATTGTTGGAAGACTAATGATCCCTGCCCCCTAACCCCATAAAAGGGGGAATAAGAAAAAAAAACGGACTTGCCATGATGGTGAATCCGTTTTTTTATGTAAAAAATTCACTTAAAAAGATGATCATTTCTTAAAATTTATTTAGCTTTGCACCATTCTTTTCTACAGTATATCTTTTGTAAAAATCATCAATTATTTATTTTTAATTAAAATAAACATGAAACATTATGAAAACTAAATTTTTGTCTTTAATTTTGCTGACAGTTCTATTTATTTCTTGCGAAAATGAATTAGATAAAGATTTGACTCTTCGGGTTATTACTAGTTCTAAACTATCTGTAAATGTTGTAGATAGTAAAGGTACTCCCATCTCAAATCTAAATATTAAATTATACAACAGTGATTTATTATCTTCAACTACATCTTCAATTTTAATGCAGTTTTCTTCGTTAGCTTGTATATATTCCGAATCGACTGATGAAAAAGGTGCGATAAACTTTGGCGATGTTACTTCAGGAGATTATTTGTTAATAATTGATTCTGTTCGCATAAATGGACTTAATTACCAGCCAATGAAGCAATTTCAAATAAATAGTAATGTTGATAAGAGCATAACTATTCATCCTGAAGATTATGCTACAACTTTTAATTTTAAATTTGAAAAGGCTGATATATCTAAATCGAGTCCTATGCTTAGCATTTCGAATTTCAACAATCTAAATATTCTCTTTATTCCTAAAATATTATATTCAACCTATTACAGTTTAGATAAGTTGATTTCATTGGCTGAAATAAACTCAAAAACGAATGCTACTGGCTTAGTATCGTTGAGAGTACCATCTTTCAAATCATTTATTGCGGTAGTTTATAATGACGCTAAAACTATTTTTGCTCAATTACCAACATCGACTTATTCTAACTATTCATTTTTGGGTGATAAAGGTCAAAATACTAATTTTAGTTTTATACTGGATGCAAAAACTTTGGTTAATTCATCTTATGGAACTTATAAGCTATCAGTTAAAAAGTCAGTGTTATTACCAACAAATTCTACTCCAACTTTACAAGCATTTGAAGGTTTAAATGTAGCAGCCATCCCAAGCAACCTTTATGATCCATATCTTCCATTGTCAATGCTTCTTGAATCGGTGGAGTTGTCTGGAAAAACGGATACTGATGGTAATATTTCGTTTTCGTTAAGAGCCGCATCGAATTATTTGCTTTTAGTTTATAATGATGAAAAAACAAGCTACGGAACCTTGTCTTCATTTGGTTCGACTTTCGTAAACTCTGGTGAAACGCAACAATCGACTGTTATTATTGACCCAACATCACTTACACCTGTCGCATATGGAAAGTTAAATATATTGTTTAATAAAACATCGTCGGTCTATTTTACTCAAAATCCAACAGACTTAACTCCTTTTTCGAAGCTTAAAGTTGCATTGATTCCTTATAAATCAAATAACTCCACTTCTTCTATCGACAATCTATTGTCAACAGCAATAGCATCGGGCATTACTGATGGAAGTGGTCGACTATCATTTACAATTCCTAATCAAACGAACTATTCATTGTCATGTCAAATATTGGCTTATAACGATGCTAAAACAACAAAATTTGTTTCACAGAATATATCACTGTATGCAAATAATATCTTTACAGCTGTTTATATGTTAAATGCTAGTACTTACGAGAGTGTTAATTAGCAGATTGTATTTGTGTTCCATTTACTATAAAAAAACGGACTTACCTTGATTGATAAGTCCGTTTTTTTGATAATTTAGTGCAAAATTATAATTGTGGACAACTCTAATCTATCATCTAGTGTTATATCTAAAGGTAGAAAAATAATATTTTGATAAATTATATTCACATTTGTAATCAAACTATACAATCATTATTAAACACTTAGCTTGTAATTTTCAAAAACATTAAAGAATATAATATAAAAGCTTATATTTGCATACCAATCATTCAGTAATGTTTTATCAACTAAAAACAAAAAGATGAAAACATCAGAATTAATCAAGGAAATTGAAAGACTTCCCATTCGTAAACGAATATATGTAATTCAAAGAACTATTCATACTATTGCTAAACAGGAAGATAGCACTACAATGACAACTGCAGTAAGTGCATTGCTTGAAGATTATAAATCAGATAAAGAATTAACAGCATTTACAAAGCTTGATTTTGAGGCGTTTTATGAAACAAGGTGAAATTTGGTTGATAAGTATCGACCCTACTGTATTGCAGAAATAACTAAGACAAGACCTGCAATAATTGTAAGTGATAACTCTCTCGGTAAGTTAGCTTTGAAAGTAATTGTGCCGATTACTGATTGGTAAGATAGATATGAAATTGCTCCATGGATGGTGAAAATTGAACCTGATAATTTAAATGGATTAACGAAAGACTCATCAGCCGATTGTTTTCAAGTGCGTTCAGTTTCAGAGGAACGATTTGTGAGAAAAATTGGTATTGCTGTTGACATCATGGATGACATTAAAATTGGACTATCAAAAGTTTTATCTATTAATTTTGAATAAGTTGACAGCTTTACTTAAAACAAAAAAAACGGACTTGCTATAATGGTGAGTCCGTTTTTTAGTTTTCAACAAAATTATTTCTTAAATGTTGGCTTATGATGGTGAAGAAGGTCTAAAAATAGCATTACAATCCATTCCTGACATCATTCTAAATTCAACGTTTGTTTGCTGATGCTGGTTCCACAACGGATAGTTCAGAGAAAGCTTTGGTGCAATTGAGCGAGATGGATAAAGATTTGTTAGAGAAATTAAATGGAAAAATAGATGGACAACTCAATAATTGTGAAATGTTAATTGACGGGCTTGCATCTGAATTAAATTTCAGTAGAAGTAAGTTTTATAGGAAACTGAAAAGCAACACCGGACTTTCGCCCAACGATTATCTACGAATATATAGAATAAAAAAATCGGCCATGCTAATTCAGACTGACAAGTATACTTTTTCTGAAATTGCCGACATGGCTGGGTTTAACACACACACTCTCATTTCTCAGCTTCATTTAAAACGCACTTTGGTGTTACTCCAAGTGAGTATAAAAGAGGTTTAACAGCTGTTGAATAAACAGAAATTTGAATAGGGATTCGTAGATTTTCATCCTCTTAATTGAATTCTAACTGTGAGTAATTTTGATGGTTGTTGTTTTTTTTTACACTCTTTTATAGCTCTTTGTCCCAATATTCGTATTTGATTATGGGTTTGTCGATATTACCAGAGCATTTATCCCAACTGCTTAGTTGAGAAGATGTTTGGGTTGACATAATACTCTTGACAGTCAGAATTCGCGTGGAAATATTTGCTTATTTTCTGTTTTCAAATTTATCTATCGCCTTTATTGCATCCATAATTTCTTTTGGTGTACCATAAAGTATATAATTTTCAGCTCGGTAAGTTTCGTTTGTTCCTTTTTCTAATCTGTCAGGATTTATCATTCCCGTTACATAAGTACGGATTCCATACACCCCAATGGCTGGTCTGGCAACTGTGGGATAATCACCAATTGTAGTTAAGGTTGTACGTGCATCTTCGTAAATAATAGAATTGTCGACTGTGTTTACGCCAATTATCGGATATAAATTAATCTTGGAACTTGGGCAATACAATCCAAACGCTTTAGCACTTTCGATATTTACAGAATCAGAAATAATTACAATCTTATTATACTGTTTACCTTCTACTAATGAGTTGTTGCGATTTTGAACTTCCCATGTACCGTCCACTCTTTGTAGGTGTCTATAATTGGGTCGCCAACGTATGGTATCGTTCCTAAAAAAGAAGGACATTATGCCAGCACTCAGGTCTTTGTCTGTAGCTTTATGAATTCCTACTGGCTTCTCAACAGAAATATCTTCTTCCATTTTGTCGGCTCGAAAAAGTGGAGTTCCTTCACTAAACTGATTTAGGCAATGGCCGGGTGAGCGTACAAAACGAAATTCAGCATAATGGCGTACACAGGCAGTTTTAATTCCGTGTTTACCAACATAATCCTCATAAGTGGCATAAAAATCAAACTCACTAAACACTTCTGTTTCTTGTTTCCCTACTAAATTTGTTTCGTCTAATCCATCCTGATCTGAATTTCCACCATCTGTTTTCGTAAAATCTGGGCCAATATTTTCCCATTCTGTAAAATCGTATTTACCATCTCCATACCAGAGTGCGCAACCACGAGGTTCAACCACGATTTTTCCTGGGGTTTGTGTAAGCGTACATTCTGTGCCTAATGTTTCGTTAAAACCTGCTTGTGTCGGGTTGTAAACTTGACCATGTCCTTCATCGCGAATAGATGTTTGGCAGCCTCGACCATACTTTTTGGTGGCAACAGCTGTAATGTCGCCAATTTCAGGAAAGATTACTGCATTAATCATTCCGCCTCCAAAGTCAGTGAACCCAAGCGTTAATTTGCCTGATCTTAAAGTATGAGTGCTAATTGTTGGGTCATTATTGGCAATGATTTTGAAAGGCCTACTAAACATGGGCATACTTAATAGCAAACCAAATAATATTATATGTAAATGTTTCATAAGTCTTTTTTTTCTTTTGAAATTGTCAGCGAAAACTTATCCCAATTAATTCATACTTATCATTTGAAATTGGTTTTCAATCATTCTAACTGCAATTGATTCTTTTTTATTATCAACACATCCATTCCTATATTCAATGGGAGTAAATCCTGTTCGTTTTTTAAAAAAAACTGGAAAATAATCAGGATTTTCAAAATTCAGACTGTATGAAATTTGTTTTACTGATTGCGTGGAATTGTTAAGCAGCATTTTAGCTTCATTCAGTTTTAATTCGAGAATGTATTTCATCGGGGAAGTACCAGTTAGTTCTTTGAATGCTCTGCGAAATCCTGAATAGCTGATATTTAGATTCTTCGCAATTTCTTCTGGACAAATATTCTGATAAATATTTTCTCGCATAATTACCTTTGCTTTGTTCATTTTATTTATCATATCTTCGTCTTCAAAGTCAAGGGTATTATCCCGATACATCATTAAGCCCAAAATATGCATTACAATACCTGCAAGTGCTTGTTGATATCCTGCTCTTTCTTCGTTGGTAATTTCAATGGCTTTTTGATATAAATCTACTATTCGTTCATTTAAGCCAATATTAAAAACAGGTGGGCGATTAACAAAAAAACCTTCGTTTACAATGTTTTGAATGATGCTTCCTTTAAAGCCAATCCAATATTCTTTCCAACCCGATTTTTCGAGTGGTTTGTAGCTGTGCCATACGCCAGGCATAAGAAAAAACATTTTACCTTCGTTTATTAAACATGATTGCTTGTTGTTGCCGTATGTAAAAACCCCGTTGCCATTGGTAATATACAACAATTGAAACTCATTCAGCACCCTTCCTTTATCTACATTGAAATAGTACTCTTTAGGATGATTTTTTGGAGGATAACATTCATCTTTATTGACAATCTGATGTCCGACAGTGGTTACAGTAATTCCCCAAAGTTCGTCTTCTTCGGTTGCCACCATGTAGCTGGTGTTTTTTGTAAGATCATTTTTGCACATAACATTCAATTTTGCAGGTTAACAAATTGCTTGAGTTTCTTTGGATTGAAGCTCGAACAAAAATACCTGATATGTTATGTAACAAGGGTAGAAAAACTATTTTTAAAAGGTAGAGAAACTATTTTTTAGTGTTAACTCAACTCAAATTATTAGCCTTCATATTTACTTGGCCAGCTGCCATATTTTT
Organism: Bacteroidales bacterium; assembly: GCA_038249855.1. Taxonomy (GTDB): domain Bacteria; phylum Bacteroidota; class Bacteroidia; order Bacteroidales; family Paludibacteraceae; genus Paludibacter. Next base: position 10,570 of record JBBSCW010000028.1, on the reverse strand, counting down.
TAGAAAAAATGGAGCTAAAGTACTTTACATCGTTGTATCCAACCATTTCGGCAACTTCAATAACTGTGAATTTTTTGGTTTTCAGAAGTTCAGCAGCCTTTTCCATTCTTCTTAAACGTAGATAATCGTTGGGGGAAATTTCCATCAAATTTTTGAAACGATTGTATAACACCGATCGACTCATTCCGATATCTCTACAAAGCATTTCGATAGTGTAACCTGAATCAGAAATATTAGCATCAAAAATCCGCTCTAACTTTTCCAGAAAGAGCTTATCCATATCATTCACAAAATCTTGTTTACCCAATTGAGAGAGTTCGCCTTTGTTATTGCTGAAAAACTGTTCAAGCCGCTTGCGGTTTTCCAGAAGATTGTCAATGCGTTGTTTCAGAAATATTGAATCAAAGGGTTTTGTAATATAATCATCAGCTCCAGTTTGGAGTCCTTTGAGTATGTCTCTTTTATCGGACAATGCCGAAAGTAGTACTAGCGGAATATGCGAAAAACGACTGTCGGCTTTTACAATTTCGCACAATTCAATACCGCTTACCTCTGGCATCATTATATCCGAAATGATAATATCTACTTTCTGTTTGCTTAAAACTTTGAGTGCTTGGGTGACTGAAGCTGCTGTAATTATTAAGTAATCAATAGCTAAACGTGTTGAAATATAATCTCGAATTTCATCGTTATCATCAACAAAAAGTAAAGTTGGGAGTACGGATTCAAGATTATTGTTCACCTCTTTTTGCTCATTATCTTCGCTTAACTGTGTCTTGAAATCGTAGATATTGTCCGATTCTATAATTGGAAAAGCGAGTTTGAAAACCGTTTTTACATTCTCCTTACTCTCGAAACTGACGTTACCACCCATAAAACGTGTAAGATTACTCACCAACAATAATCCCATCCCGCTGCCAATTTGCTTTGAATTGATCGCATTTTCGGCTCTGAAAAAGCGTTTGAAAATTTTCTTTTGTTCGTCAGCGGGAATTCCTATTCCGTTATCTTCAACTTCTATCCACCATTCTTTTTTATCATATCCGGCAATCACTTTTATCGAACCGCCTTGTTTGGAATATTTAACCGCATTTGAAACCAAATTCTCGACAATCATATCCATTTTTACTCGGTCGAATGAAGTCCAGATTGGTTCATTCAGCGTTTGCTCCTCAATGCTGATTCCTTTAATTTCGGCATAGGAATGGAAATTTTCAACCACATCCTGAACATATTTATTCAATTCATAATCTTGAGGAAAAAGACGCATTTCATTTTCATCAGATTTTTCAAAGTCAAGAATGCGATTAATCATATCAAAAAGCCGATTCACATTATTGTTAATGGTATGCACCAAATGACGCGAACTTGAAGAAAGCCCTTTGTCATTTACCAAATCGCCCAGAGGAGCTTTTATCAGGGTAATTGGCGTACGCATATCATGCGACACATTGATAAAAAAACGTATTTTATCGTCAGAATACTTTCGGTCTAACCTATTCATATAGTAACGATATGCACTATAACCTACAACAGAAAAAATTGTTATCCAAATCAACCATGCCCAAATAGTATTCCACCAAGGTTGTAGAACTACAATTTTCATCTCGCGTTCAATATATTTTCCGTCTTTATCCGCAAAATAGGAACGAACAATCAGGCGATAACTACCAGGCGATAAATTGTAATACGAAACGAAATTTTCATACGAAATATCAGAAAAATCTTTTTCAAAACCCAATAAACAATGGGTATAACGGGTAAAAACATTCTGACTATAATTGAGTTCTTGAAAACTGATTCTAAAACTATTTTCCTTGTGTCGTAAAACTATACGCTCTAACTTATTTAGCTCATCTTCAAGAATTTCGTATGTCTTGCGTTTTTTGTTGTTTTGATTGTACACCGTAAAATCAGTCCACGCCAAGGGTCCACGCTTTGGCGAAACCAAAAATTCAGAGGGATGAAAACTCACAGCACCTTGTTTAGTTCCAAAAACTAATGTTCCATCGATACATTTGTACGACACCATTGAATTATATAGATTTCTTTCGGGTAAGTCAAACGTTTTAAATTGAACAGTAATTTTTGTTGCAGGATTGAAATAACATAAACCAATATCGGTACTGAACCACAAACAATTGTTGTTGTCGATTTCAATTGCCAGAATATTATTGCTTGGCAATCCATCCTTGATACTAAAATTTTCAATAGAATTTGTAGAAATCGAATATCTTATTATACCTGATTTTACAGTTCCAATCCACAAATCGTTTCCATCACATTTAAAACAAGAATATTCTACATCGAATTCTTTTAAATAGTTTTTAATTTTTTTATGTAATTCAAAATCCTGCCTTACACTATTTTTGTTGAACAACGAAATTTGCGAGCTACCTAAAATCCACAAATTGCTGTCATCTTTTTCTTCAATGGATATTACATTTAAAATATTGAAGTATGAGATTTTTTTAGTATCTGGATTGAACTTAAATAAAACACTTTCAGGTCCTCCGCCCCAAATTGACTCTCCATCATATATAAGTTTAAAGTGAAATTTATTCAGTGACTCTTTGTGTGGATTTATCAATTCAGAAGTGTTTACTGAATAACTATTTGCATTCACAGAAACCAGATTAAAACCGTATACACCAACCCAAACATTTCCTTTTTTATCCCCACAAAACGAAAATACACCTGCATTATGATCAGTAATTATTTTATTATTATTCAATAAATGTGTCCATTTTTCAGTAGATTTATTCCACACACTGACTCCATTATTTGTGCCGAACCACAAATTCATATTTCCATCTTCATATATTGCATGTACATAGTCATGTACCAACGAATTGTCTAATTTTGAAAAATGAGACATTTTGCTGAAACGAAGTAACCCAGGATCGAAAACGTTTACACCTTTCGAATTTGTTGCCACCCAAATTCGGTTGTTTTCATCGACATAAATATCAAAAATTCCATTTGATCCCAGTGCATTTGGTTGGTCAATATTTTCGGACTGTTTTGCTTCTACAAGTTTGGAATCAATATTATATTCATAAATTCCCAATCCACCAATACCCACTAGTAGTAGGTTATGATTATACTTTTTTATACTTCGAATGGGCGAATTCTTAACTTCTAGCAATAGAGTATTTTCATTATTAGCATTTAAACAAAAAAGTCCATAATTATATAGACCATAATATATATTACCAGTATGAGTATCAAAATATGCCGAAGTAATTTCGTTTTCGTTATTCAAATTCAGCGAAGTGTGCAATTGTTCTTTTTTCTGAAAGCGATCAGTTAACCTAAGAAAACAAATTTTTTCTTTGCCAAAAAGGTATAATTTATTTTTAGCCACCATCAAAAATGTAACATTAAAATCTCCGGTATTTATATCGAGCCATGTTTTGTTTTGTGGGTTATAACACAATACGGCTATAGGTGTTGACAACCATATACGACCAAATTGGTCAATTTCCATGGAAGTAACAGTTTTTTTTTGGGTTTTTTCGGCGATTGAAATTTCTGAGATTTCGTTACCTTTTGTTTTTAGAATTTTGTCAGAAACTTGATTGTTTACAAAAATACTGAATATTTCATCAAAGGTATCTGTAAAATGATTGTATTTATATCCAATTCCAGTGTAAGTACAAACGTACAATTCACCTAAATTATTTATCTTAATAAATCCCCGAAAATCATTTTTTATAAAATAGTTTTTGAAATGGTTACCATCGTATCGGCTTATACCATAACCATTTACAATCCACATAAAACCATCTTTCGATTTTGTAATCGAAAAAGACTGAAGTGCTTTATAATCATTTGGGAAAACCGAATAAAATAAACGGTTATTGATTGTAGTGGAAAAAACCAATTGACCAATAACCAAAAATACGGTCAACAAAAAGAAAGGCTTTGGCATATATTTGTATTCAGTTTACTTTCATGATATTACAAAGATAGAGTTTTTTCACTATTTCGGTATATTACATTTTCTTCGGTTATTTCTTTTTTTGAGGTGCTATTATATTTATTATGATTCTGCATAAAGCCTTTAAATTTATTAAGTTTACAATTTTTTGTGTAGGTTTTCGTATTATTAATAAGGGAAAAAAGGGGAATTCACCTATGCTACTGAGGGGCTACGCATATTAGAAAACCCTTCTTTTTTATATTGAAACCCTCAGTAGCAAAAGGATTCCCCAAAAGTCTGCCCTTATTTTCTTTGTATAATTATACTCTTTATAGATTTTGTAAAATACAAAATAATTTTTCTTCACTCGCACTATTCATTGTAAAACCAACAACTAAAGTTCCACAAAATTTTCCATCGCACCTCAAAAAAATAAATAACATTTTCTTCAATCCTACTCAAATTATTTTTTGAATTTCATCGGGTAACTTAATTCATAAGTTCCTGAACCTAATTCGAGTGTAGTGGAAGCAGCTGTTTTAGTACTGTTTTTTATTACTTCATTAGATATTGGCGAAACGTTTATCTCTATTTTTTCAAGTTCTGAGGTTTGTAAAATTACAGTTCCTGTTGTATTGGCTGGTATAGAAATGGAATAGACGAAATTGTTGTTTTTAATTTCCCAAGCTGATTTTATGATACCATACATCGACAAAAACTCAACTTTTGCATTCGTAAAACCGCCACCCACATGCGGACTAAAAATAATATGTTTATAGCCTGGATTTTCAGGATCAATATTCAATCCCGCAACACGAGTGTATAGCCATTCGCCAATTGCACCATAGGCATAATGATTAAAACTATTCATGCTTACCGCTTGAAATGTGCCGTCGGGTTTTTGTCCGTCCCAGCGTTCCCAAATGGTAGTTGCACCTTGCGTAACTGGATATAGCCATGATGGATATTCCTTGCGTGTTACTAATTTAAAAGCGAGCGAATCACTCCCAATAGCCGATAAAGTGCTGCATAAAAGTGGTGTACCTACAAAACCGGTCGTAAGATGACCTGTTTGACGAACATCGGCAGCCAACAGATTACTTATTTTGCCAACAAAGTTTTCGGGCAATAAATCAAAAGCCAATGCCAATGAGTAGGCAGTCTGTGTTTGACTTATCATACGTCCGTTTGCAGTTATAAATTCGCGTTGAAAAGCATTTTTTACGTTCTCAGCTAATTTTTTGTAAGTCTCTGCATCTTCATTTTTACCAATTATTCCTGCAATTTTTGCTAATAAAGTGGTGCTGTGATAGAAATAAGCATTGGCTATCAAATCACGATCTGTATTGCCTTTACGGGACGCCGTTTGGTTCGACGAAAAATCCAACCAATCGCCAAAATGTTCATTGCTAATCCAAATGTATTTATTTCCAGCACGTTGCTTCATATAATCTACCCACGCCTTCATGCTCTTGTATTGTACTTCCAAAATGCGTTTATCGCCATATACTTTATACATACTCCAAGGTATAATCACACAAGCATCCGCCCAGGCAGTTGAACTGGCTTTGGCACCTAACACATTGGGTATAACGTGTGGAATTTTCCCATCGGGCAGTTGGTCGGCTTCCACATCACGCAACCATTTGGTGTAAAAGGCTGCTACATCAAAATTAAATGCAGCCGTCATCGCAAACACCTGAGCATCACCCGTCCAACCAAGTCGCTCATCGCGTTGCGGACAATCAGTGGGCACATCCAAAAAATTACCTTTTTGTCCCCATTGGATGTTCTGTTGAAGTTTGTTGATTAATGTATCGGAACAACTGAAAGTTCCAGTAGGTTTCATGTCCGAGTGAATCACAATACCAGTAAAGTTATCCAATGCTATTTTGCCCGGAAAACCTTCAACTTTTACAAATCGAAAACCAAAAAAAGTAAAATACGGTTCGTAGATTTCTTCTTCATTCCCCTTTAAAATGTATTGATTTGTTGCTTTGGCAAAGCGGAGATTTTCGGTATAAAAATTTCCTTCCTTGTCCAACACTTCTGCGAATTTCAGCGTTACCGTATCGCCTTTGTTTCCTTTAACTTTCAATCGTACCCAGCCTACCATGTTCTGCCCCATATCCAATACAGTTTCAGCTTTTGGAGTGCTGATAATTTTTATGGGTTTAATCTCTTGTATGGCTTTTACCGCAACTCCTTGTGGTGCAACCAATATACTTTTTGGATATTTTATCGTTTCGGTATTCTTCCAATTGATATCGTCAAAACCAGTTGTTAACCAACCCGATTTTTCAAGTCGAGCATCGTAAATTTCACCATCATAAATAGTTGATGAAATAATGGCAGCATTCGATCCTTTCCAGTTTTCGTCCGAAATTACAGTTTGATTTGTTCCATCGGTATAATTAATTTGTATTTGTAGCAATAAAGCCAATTGTTTGCCATAAGGTATGCGTTTCGTTTTTTCTCCGAGATTTCCACGATACCAACCTTCACCCAACATGGCTCCAACAGTGTTTTTTTGTTTCAGAATATTGGTAATATCATAAGTTTGGTATTGAAGGCGTTTGCTGTAAGTAGTCCAACCAGGTGTAAAAAGATCGTTTCCTACTTTTTTCCCATTCAAAAATAATTGATACAAGCCCAAGGAAGTAACATAAACCCTTGCTGAACTAATTTTTTTAGTACTTTCAAATTCATTTCTCAAATAAAAACACTGACCAACTTTGTCTTTACTGTTCATTGTTATCCATTTAGCTTTCCACGCCGTAGAGTCCAGTATCCCAGTTTCCCAATAAGCAGGCGTACTCCAGTTGCTGACTTTTCCTTTATGGTCCCAAGTACGCACTTGCCAATATGCACGTTGCATCGATTTCAAAGGAATTCCCTGATATTCAATATTGACAGATTGGTCGCTGGCGATTTTACCAGATGACCATAAGAGATTTTTTTGGTCAAAATTGGCTGAAGTATTAGCAACCTGAATTTCGTAAGCCATTTGCTTGAAATTATTTTCGGTAGTTGAAAACTGCCAACTAAAACGAGGTTTTGCCACATCTATCCCAATAGGATTTGTGAGATATTCACAAACTGGGTTGGTTATTTTTGTTGCTGCAAAAGTAATGGAGCTTATAAATAATAGGGTGAAAATCACCTTTTCTCGAAATCCTAATTTGTTCATTATAAGTAGATTTAATGTTATTTAGCTAATTCTTTGAGTTCTGAAAAACGCTTTTTTAATTGAATTATTTTTTTCTGATTTTCAGGTTTAAAAATGTTGTTTTTAGTTTCTTTCGGGTCATTTTTCAAGTTGAAATACTCCTCGTAATTGTAATGAGGGTATATAATATACTTATCGGTAAGCGTAACCAAAGCCTGCGAAGATGGAATAAATACTTCATCCTTTATAAATGGATGTTCGCAGAAAAAATCGTTTCTCAGTACATTTGTTTTTTTTGATAAATAGGTTTTTGCTAAGTCATAACCTTGCATAACTGTTGGAATTTCCTGACCAGACGCAGCTATAAAAGTTGGTGCAATGTCCACGTTCAATACTATATTTTTGTTCATTGTACCTCTTGCTTTTGCAGGTATGCGTGGATCGTAAATAATTAAAGGGACATGAATATTTTCCTCATAAGCATACCACTTATCGGCCAATTGATGGTCGCTTTGGAAATAGCCGTTGTCGCCCATAAACACAATGAGAGTATTTTCATAAACGCCTTGTTTTTTTAGTTCCGCAATAATTTTTCCAACCGCCTCATCCATATCAGTAATCAAGCGATAATAAGCTTTCATGTAGTGTTGGTAGTTTTCTGGAGTATCAAAACGCCAATGCCAACGGTTACGACTTTCGCATTTTTCGCTGGCAATAAATGGGGGCAAGGCTTTTAAACATTCAATTGTAGAGGTTTCAGGCAAGGGAATTTCCACACCCTGATAATACTTTTCGCTCGACGGTTTGTAGCGATATTGGTCGGGGTGCTGATCCTCGGCATGTGGTGCATAGAAACTTACCGAAAGGCAAAATTGCTTATCTTTTGGTCTAATATTTAGAAATTCAATTGCATCTTTAGCATTTTTGTCGGTAACATGGATAGAATCACCAGTAATACGCGTATATTTTTTCCCCTTCTCATCTTCGCCAATGTTTTCAATTTTACCTGTTATAGGCAACCAATGCTTTCCTTCGTATTCATTTACATAGTTGAAGTCTGTTTTTCTGATTTTTCCAACGCCATATTTTCCAACAAAGCCAGTAAAATAACCTGCATTTTTCAAAACAGCGGGATAGGTGTCTGAAAACTTATCAGCAGGTATTTCTTTGCTAAAACGGTCAATTAAATTTCGACTCATATATTGTCCGGTAAGCAATGTAGCTCTACTGACACAAGAGATAGGAGTGGTTACATACGCATTCTCATACCGGATACCATTCTGGCCAAGAGCGTCAATGTTTGGGGTAACCACTATATCATTCCCCATGCAACCAATTGAATTCCAGCGGATATCATCGGCCAATAAGAAAACAATATTCATTTTTTTAGCTGGAGCTTCTTTTGCGGCCAACACTGAATGGCTGAAAAACCCAAGTCCACATGCTATTGATAATGCAAATGGCTTTTGAAATAATACTTGTGAATTGTTCATTATATCTTAATTTTATTAGTTTCAGTTTAATTCAGAACTTATACGATATTTTCCTGCTTTGAGTGATATTTTCTGTGCATTACCCATGGAGTCGGTTATGGATGTCGCTTTCTTCACCTCATCAATAGAAGCACCTACTATTTCTGTAATTTTTCCTGGGATGCGTAACTCCGAGATTGCACCAGCTGGAATTTCAACTGTCCAAATGAGCTTATTACCATTGCGTTTCCACGAACTTTCAATCATTCCCATAGGCGATTTGAAACGACATTTCACCCAATCTAACCCTTCCACTAATTGGGGTTCCAGATGAATTAAACGATAACCCGGAGCATGTACATCGGGTGAAATACCAGCCAAACCTTCAAAAAACCAAGCTACAAATCCACCCTGAAATGGATGACTCATGGAACGTGAATACTCTTTCTTTTCATCCTTTTCGTAAGGCCAGACCTCCCAAAATGTGGTTGCATTCCGTTTTGCCAGATATTTAAAACTTGGTGCTGATTCTACTTGAAGCACTTTCCAGGCTACATCCTGATAGCCAAATTTACAAAGTGTTGGCCATAAAGAGGGCATACCAAAAACACCAGTCGTGAAATGGTAACCTTCATCTTCCACTTGCTTCGCCAATGTTTTGGCAACTTGTGCATGGAGTTCAGGAGCTAACACATTCCAGCCAATGGCTATTGCGTTGATGGTTTGATCGGGTACCAGAATCCGATTTTCGCTATAAAAAGCCTTAGTAAAAGCATCTCGGATAGTTTTTGCCAATGAATCATAGTGTTGAAAATCAACTTTATTGTTTAATAATTTGGCTGCGTCGGCAGTTATCCTTACACTGCGGTAATAGCAGGCAGTTGAGAGCATTGGCGTTACAGTGCCGAACAATTCACGGTCAGGTTTCCCAGAAGCATTATCATAAATTGGTTTACACCAATCTCCCATACCTGAAAAAACAATACCTTCAGTGGATAATTTTTGCAAATGATCTGCCCATATTTTTATGGATGGATAATGTTCTGATAATGATCGAATATCACCCGTACGTACATATACATCCCATGTAATAAAGGGCAGCGCCGAGCCCCAATCGGGCGAAGCCTCGCCAATATAACGTTTTCCGGGGGCAACCATAGTTGGTATTCCAGCCTTTTTTACACCCACAGTTCTTTCTCCAAATCCTTTCCCAAAACGAAGCATAGGTGCTGAAATTTGAGCTGTTGTTACTATGTCGCGGACATATTTGTTCCACATAGTTGCGGCATCAAAACGGTACAAAGTGTATGGTGTGATATTATGTGCGTCGCCAGTCCAGCCACAACGTTCACGAACCGGACAATCGGTTGGAACACCCTGTACATTTCCAATTTGTGTCCAATGCGCCCAGTCGAAAAGCGTATTTAGCAATGGGTCGGAACTCGAAAATTCGCCTACAACTTCCATGTCGGTATGTATAACTTGACCTTCCAACATATCTTTCGTAGGAACTTTGTTTATCAACGAACCATTTGAAATAGTTAATTCTGCAAATCGAAAACCATGATATGTAAAACGAGGTTCCCAAACTTCTTCGCCTCCACCTTTACAAATATAAACATCGGTTTGAATTACCTTAGTAGCCTCCACGCCACTCGAAGCAAAATTCAATTCTCCGCTTACCAGAATATCTTCACCAAAACGCATAGTGATGACTGTTCCTTGAGTTGCATTCACTTTCAGCTTCGCCCATCCAACCATATTTTGACCAAAGTCGAAAACCCATGTATTTGGGCGCAATTCGGAAACTATATTGACCTTAACAATGGCTAATACTCTACAAGGCTGCAATTCCTGCGCAATCAATTTTCCTCCTGGACTTGCTAAAATATCAACCTTTTGCCAGTTAGTTTCACTTGCTTTTGTTGTTGCCCAATCCGATTTATAGAGTTTAGCATCGTATTTCTCTCCAGCATAAATATTTGATTCAATGATAGCACTTGT
>JBBSCW010000027.1:0-18317 GCA_038249855.1 Bacteroidales bacterium | reverse complement strand
AGTATCGTTTTTCGCTGGTGCAGGTGGACTTGACCTTGGTTTTCAAAGGGCAGGATTTAATGTGAATTGGGCTAATGAATACGACCGAGAAATTTGGGAAACGTACGAAAAGAACCATATAAACACCGTTTTAGACAGAAGAAGCATAGTTAACATTCCGTCTGACGAAGTGCCTGAATGTGATGGAATCATTGGAGGACCACCTTGTCAAAGTTGGAGTGAAGCGGGTTCGAAAAGAGGAATAACAGACAAAAGAGGTCAGTTGTTTTTTGAATTTATGAGAATTTTAGCAGACAAACAACCGAAATTCTTTCTTGCCGAAAATGTATCAGGAATGTTATTGCCAGCACATAGAGACGCACTTGAGAATATAAAAGAAATGTTTAAAGATTGTGGTTACGAGTTGTCTTTTGAGCTTTTAAATGCAGCAGACTACGGAATTCCACAAGACAGAAAAAGAGTTTTCTTTGTTGGATATAGGAAAGATTTAGGAATTAAATTTGAGTTCCCGAAGCCGACGACACCGCAAAATAAAATTAATCTACAAAAGGCAATTGGTGATTTGGCTGAAACTGCTATTCCTGCGAAAGAAGGAAATTCCACAAATGGGAATTTATGCAAAATTCCCAATCACGAATACATGATTGGTGGTTTTTCGTCTATGTTTATGTCTAGAAATCGAGTTCGAACTTGGGATGAAGTTTCATTTACAATACAAGCTGGTGGTCGCCACGCTCCTATTCACCCACAAGCTCCAAAAATGAAATTTATTGAGCAGAATTTGCGAGAATTTGAAAAAGGAAAAGAAGAACTTTATCGTAGGCTTTCTGTCAGAGAATGTGCTAGAATACAAACTTTCCCAGACAATTTTGTATTTCACTATAAAAGTGTAGTTGCAGGTTATAAAATGATTGGAAATGCTGTACCAGTTAGATTGGGACAAGTTGTTGCAAAGAAAATTTATGAAGACTTAAACAATTTAAAAGTTAAAGAATCGATTAGTAATATGAAGTCTGCAACTCAAGTAAAAGGTGCTGATGTAATGAAAAGAATGGAAGACGTTTTAAACAGAATAACTGCATGATAATGGCTAAAATAACGACTCAAACAATTAATGGTAAAGCTTTTGAATATGCTTTATTAAATGACTTTTTAATTCGACTTCAAGCAAAAACAGTTGTTTCTGTAATTGAAAACGACCCTTACAAAACGGCTAAAAAGTGTTTTGAATCTTTGACAGAATCGGAACAAGGAAAATACAAATTAGTTTCAAGTTTTGCCGTTAATTTCCTTATTGACATTGAACCAAGACTCTCAAACGGAATCAGCGACAAAGACATTTTGCAATTAGAGATTGTTTCTGATTTGAAAGGACAAACAGGAGATGTTAGAGATGTCTTAGCAATTCGGTCATTGCAAAAATGGGAAATTGGAGTTTCTGCAAAAAACAATCATAGAGCCGTTAAACATTCTCGGCTATCCAACGACATAAATTTTGGCGAAAAGTGGCTTGGAATAAGCAGTTCAGAAGAATATTTTAAGGAAATAAAACCGATATTTGATTGGTTGGCTTTACAACGAAATGAAAGTAAAGCAACAAAAACATGGAAATCATTGGGTGATTATCATACGACAACTTATGTTCCTATTCTTGACGCTTTCAAAAAGGAATTAGTTCGTTTGGACAAAGAGAATCCAGGAATTGTTGCTCAAAGACTTTTAGAGTATTTAATTGGAAATCAGGACTTTTACAAAGTCATTAAAGGAAATAACAAGGTTGAAATTCAAGCATATAATTTACATGGAACTTTAAGTTTACCATTTGAGGACATAAAACCGAAGTTTAAAATGCCTAAATTAAAATTGCCAAGTCGCTTGATTGAAGTTGTTTACGAAGAAAATTCTAAAACAACGCTTTTGGTTACTTTGAATGATGGTTGGCAAATTTCTTTTAGAATTCACAACGCAAGTTCACGAATTGAACCGTCTCTGAAATTTGATATTAATTTGGTTAGTTCACCTCATACACTTTTTACAAATCATTTGTCTACGAATATTTAACGAAAATAAACTAATCGCCAAAAGCAAAAAAAGCCACAACAAGATAGTGTTATTTTCAAACGCCTTGCTGTGGCTTTTATAGCCTTTTAAATAGGCAGAGCGGTCACAGTACATTATTTTTTTGTTCACTTAGACATTTGAAGTGCATTTGGAAGTAAAAAAAACAACGCACTGTGGAGAGTTTATTATTTCAGTTTTATGTATTTAGACAATCATATTGGTTATATTTCGGCTAGCTGAAAATAAAAAAAGAAACAAGAAAGCGAGCTTATAGTATTGAATAACAAGAATTTAAAACAACAAAAACAAATAACGACAGTGCTATGAATCAACGGCCTAGCTGCTAACATGGGTTACCTTTTACAGCCCGACAGCTTTGTTCGCTTTGCAAGTTCGTGCAAGGCTGCAAAAAGGTAGCCCTATCCGTTAGCGGCTATTATTTGGCGACCGTGCTATATTCAATCGACAGGCGCTAAATGAAAATAATTTTGAACCATCAGACAAACTAAGAATATGAAATTCAACATCCTTAGAATACTGACCTTTGTTTTACTGTTCGGACTTTTCGTGTCTGTAGGCTTTTTCGTTTTAGTAAACCCAATGACCTTAGACGCAAAATATTTGATTTTGTTAATACAAGGCGTTTGCGTTTTTATTGTGACAGCACTTTTGGCACTTTCAGAAATTAATACAAATGAGCTGACAGCGGTTAATGTTTCAAGTCAGGTTGGCAAATGGCTCGTTATATTTTTGCCAATCTCATTGTTGGGGTTACAGTATAACTATAATACACTATTTCAGTATAGCAACCTAATTCTTTTTTCTATCAACTTTATTGTGTGGGTGATTTTTTCTTCAAGCTATTCGATTGACGTTAAATCAAAACGAAATTTAGACTATTCGGACAGTGCAGTAATATTTACTTCAATTTGGCTTCTAATAGGCATCATTAAGTTTGTTGGCGACAATAGCTTCTTCCAATTTGCAACCGAACCATTAAACCAATTTCATTCTATTCATTATTTGCTTAACCTCAAATCTATCTTCATTGGAGCATTTGGAGTTTACTGTATTATTTATGTAATATCAAACATTGGAGGAGAGGACAATCCAAGTATTCCTAAAATTCCAAGTTCATCAACAAGCACAGCAAACTTGACAAGCTATGATTGGGTCAATGCTGTTTTTTCAGGATTACAATATTCACTAAACATTCTAATATCTGTTTTAAATCCCCCAATTCAAATTGTTGGGACAGTGCTTGTTTATTTCCTGTATCTAATTCCAAAACTCATCCTTCAACTCATTTTACGTTTGGGTAAACTAAGCATACTTATCCTTCCTTCAATTGGCATTTTAGTAATCCTTCTGTTTTTAGTTTACTTAGTTCGTGAAATTGCAGATGAAATTGTAAGCTATGTTCAAACAACGAGCATAACTGCTGGCAAAAGTCTAATTATACCTCTTGTATTTTGTGGTATACTTTCAGTGTTGGGCATCATAGCTATTCGACTCGTAAACCACTTTTCGTTCAATAATAAGTCTGATTTTACATTAAACTTATTACCTTTTTCTCTGACTTATTTCCTTTTCCTTTTGACAATTGCAGGATGGGCAGTTTATGGCATAGGAAAAATCAAGATAGCAGATTTGCAATTTGGATACTATACAATCACTATGAGTGCATTACTGCTAATTGGCATAATTGTATTGGTTTTGCTTCAAATTAATTCAGGTAAATCTGGCAACTCTAAGTAATTAATGTTATGCCTTCAACCATAAGTAATAAAACCTTTAAATCAATTATTATACTGCTGCTAGCAGTATTGCTATTAGGCATTATAATTTATTTCGTTGGCAAATTCAAAAGCCGACCAGCTAATATCAATGATAGCAATAAACAGAGTGAATTATTAGAAGACAGTATTGACAACCATATTAAAGATAAAATTACTACCGATGATAAGCCAAAGCCTGAAAATATTGTTTACAAAGACAAAATTGTTTACCGAGATAAATTTATTTATAAAGACACTATAATTTACAAGACATCACCACCCAAAACAGTCTATCAGGATAATATCGTTTACAAGGACAAAGTCATATACAAGGACAAAATAGTTTATCAGGATAAAATAGTTTACCGAGACAAACCTGAACCTTATCACAGATATGGTAAAGGCAATTGCAAAATATTGATTTATACTTCGTGTAGTAAAGGCGGAACAACCAAAGTTTGGATTGACGGTGATTATGCTGGTTCATTTAATGTATATCTAGCTTCAGGACAACCAAGTTGTGATGACAAAGATTTTGTTTCACTTGTAACTATGTCAGGTAAACATCACATTAAGACGAGAGATGATAGCAACGCAACTACTGATTTTTACATAACAGTTGGTGAAGATGAATGTAACAGACAAAGAATAACATGCAATTGAAAAATATAACAGCCGCTAACAGCACCTACAAAAAATTGGCGGTTCAGTGCTCCGCAGACACATTTGTGGTTAATCAAACATTGGTTCTCCGCATCAAGTTTTGTGGTGAAAATCGCCAACTTCTTGTAGCTGCAAACCGTTACCAAACATGCATATAAAAAAAACGAGGAGAATTGATCAACCACATTTAACAAAACGAACAATTACAGCAAGCTCAAAACAAAAATAAACAAGAAAGAAAAACCAATCAAAGACATTTTACGCATATCGGATATAAATATTATCTTTGCACAAACTCATATCCGCGACATGAAGCAAATAATCTACCTCAGTTTAATCATTGTTACTGTTTTCGGCATTAGCTCGTGCCGACAAGAAAAGTACAATGCAGACACAGTAAAACTAGTGCAACTAGACAGCCTTTTATGCCTACAACCCGAACTTGTACTCGATAGTCTGAAAAACATAAATCCCTCAAAATTTAGCAACTACAACAAAGCATACTATCAACTACTAGAAATCATTGCCAAGGATAAAAACTATTTTGATTTTTCTTCCGACAGTCTAATCAACTCAACTGTTGATGTCCTATCTCATTATCGTAATGAGCATCCACAAAATTATGCTCGATCATTGATGTATCAAGGGATTGTGCGCTACCGGATGAATATTACTGACAGTATGGCTTATCAACCATTGAAAGATGCGAGCAAAATTTACAGCACACTCAATCCTCCCGATTTACGAAATAAATATTTATGCCAGTATTATATTGCTGAAATTTTTGAAAAAAATAACAACACAAAGTTTGCAAAATATTATTATATACAGGCTAAACAAATTGCTCTTCAATTATGTGATACAAATTATATATATTCATCTTATCGTAACTTATTTTGGTGTGCAATGAGAAAAACAAACTACGTGCTTGCCAAAACATATATAGACACCTTATCGCTTTACTTAAATACCGAGAAGGATTATATTTTAAGTTTTAAAAATATTCAATCGGCCTATTTACAACTTATTGGACAGCACTCCAAAACTATAGACCTTGAAAAACAAATACTTAAAATTAAAGATGAGCCAACATATCAAAATACATTAATTTCTAATTATTTTATCATTTCTGAATCATTTAACAAGCTCAATCTGCCTGATAGTGCATTGAAATACGCTCAACTCTCCATTGAAGCTATACAGGACACTAACTCTCATCTCAATTATCTGTATTATGAAGGTTTTGCTTCTGCTGCCGAGAAATCGAAAAGCTGGAAGCTTAGTAGCTCGGGATATAAAAAGGCTTATGAACTCCTTAATCATAGTTTAGAGACCAATTTAGATACTAAAATTCTGGAACTCGAAAAAAAATATGACTTAACACTGGCTGAGAATAAAGTGTTACAATTTAAAAATCATAAAATCATTCTTATTGCGGTGGTATTATTGATGTTTCTTATAGTTGTAGTGCTATCACAACACATGATAAAGCAAAAACAAATCAAAACTTTAGGCGATGAACGTAATAAAGTCTTGGAAAATGAAAAAAAATTGCTTTATGAGAAACAGCAACTCCTCACCAATGAGAATAAGAACAAGAAACAGGAATTGATTAAGAAACAAATGATATTGACGTTTTTTCATCAGATTTCAAAACAAAATCTGGACATCAAAAATTTTCTCTTTAAATTAAAAACAAGTAAATACATTTCTGATAACAAAAACCTATACAATAAAGTATTAGAAGAATATGAAAACTATAATCAAAAAACTAATATTAGTGAAACAGCCATATTTACCGATGATATATTAATAAAACTTACTGGCATAAAAGCTGAAGATATAGCTAAATTAAACAAGAGTGATAAAGTTTTACTAATTCTTCTGGCACTTAATGCAGGCAACAAAGAAATTGCATTATTACTTAACACAAGTGCTGATAGTGTACGGAATCGTAAACTTAAACTCAAAAAGAAGATAGAGAAAGTTCAGGTTCATATAAACGAACAACTTTAAAACTGAAAATAAACATATTCGTACTGTAAACTTTCAGAACGTCATACTACTGAATATCTGCATGTTGATATGATTTCGAGTGTAAACTTTTCTTGCTGATTGTATAATCAACACCAAAGACATTACTTTTTGTAATACATTTGGCGAGTATAAATCACCATTAAGTTACACTTAAAATTTATTCAAATGAAAGACGCACATGTTATATTTTTCTTTATTTTATTATTTGGAACATTCCAAAGTTCAAAAGCCAACTCATGTTCTTCAAAAGATGATAAAACCATATCTCTTAAAAAGGATACTTCATTTCCACTACCTCGTACCCCGCTGTTAGAAACTATCACTGCTGAATACAGCACAGAAAATCTTACAGTAAACTCTTCTAATTATACAGGCATCATACAAATTGAAATAATGGGTAACGATGGATTTACTTATTCATATTCGGTTTCGGATGCGCATAGTGAATATATTGATATTTCAACCTTACAATCAGGAAGCTATACTATCATCATATCTACAGCAAGTACTATATATACTGGTGATTTTGAATTATAACTGATTAATAAAATCAATTTCGAGTTGATTATAACCCTCTAATCAACTCGAAAACAATTATTTACCCCATCCTAACATCCTCCAAAAAAATTGGGATGTTAGTAAACAAACACAAAAGAAAAATGAAAAAAACACTCAGAGCGTGGATACGCAAAAATCAACTCACTCCTGACCCCAACGATTATATGGCTTCGGTAGCAGTAAGCGGAAGTATAGGTATAAATGCCATTGTGGATGAACTACAAAAGGAAGGAATGGAGATAAAACGCGAAACGGTAATCGACATTATCAGCCGCTTCAATCGCAAGGCTGCCGATTTGGTTTTGTCGGGCTACAACGTAAACACTGGCTTGGTGTATATGCGTCCAGTTGTGAAAGGTGTGTTCTACGACAAAACATGGAATGCCGAAACAAATCCAGTTTATATTGCAATAAACCAAGGCTTGGATTTGCGCAATGCAGTTGCCGAAACTGTTGTAGAAATTCTGGGCATACAAGCCGATCCGCTCGAAATACTAAGCATCAACGACAGCACAACAGGCAAAACCGATGGTACGCTAACTCCTGGTCGCAATGCCGAACTCAAAGGCTCCTACCTGAGAATTGTTGGCGAAAACCCCGACTGCGGAATTGCTTTCAAAAACACCGCCACGCAAGACATTACAAAGCTTACTATGGGCGACATTGTACTCAACGAACCATCGCGCCTGATGATACTTGTACCTGCCACACTGGCTATGGGAGAATATGAACTCACGGTAACTACACAATTTAGTGGTGGAAATACACTACTGAAAGCTCCTCGAACCACAATACTAGGCATACCTGTTATTGTTGCATAACTTCTAATAGTGCATTAGTAATGCTACTAATGCACTATTAGAAGTGTTACTAAGCGAGTATTAGTAACACTACTAATTCCATAAACATATTCATATCTAATTTTCGAAATACTATATAATTGTTTCTTCAATTTATTCACTTAAAAATTATCAAGTTATGAAAAAATCAATCGTTATCTTCATTTTTTGTGCATTGTTTTCTCAATTCTTTCACGCACAATTAAAAGTAGCAAGTAATGGAAATGTTGGAATCCAAGTAGGCACGAACACACCACTTTCGCCTTTGTCAATCGGTGATGTAGGTAGCTCTTCTAGCAGAGTAACTATTAGTGCTAACTCTTATACAAAGGGCCTAAGTGTAACAAGAACAGGTACATCTTCGTATAATCAACAACACAGTATTTTTGGCAGCTCCGGTATCGTCTCTGGGAGGTCAGCTTATGGAGTAGGTGGATATAGTTATTCATCTACATATCTGAATACAGGGAGATCATGGGGTGTTGTTGGCTATGCTGGTAATGCAACGAACGGATATAATTATGGGGTTATGGGAACTCATTTTGGAACTGGTTATGGAGCCGGTATCGTGGGAACAGTTAACGGAAATCAGGATGTTTTTGTACCAGGTGTTTATGCAGGTTACTTTGTAGGTGATGTATATGTAACAGGTACACTAACAGGAAATCCTGTCGTAAACTCCGACAAGAGGTATAAGAAAAATATTGCAGATCTAGATACAAAAACTACTTTGAAAAATGTACTACAAATGCTGCCCGTTGAGTATAATTTAAATCAAATTTACACAAAATCTGTAGGTGATTCAGCTGTTGTAAAAAGACCTTTATATGATGAAAAATCTCAGGTATTCCAAAAGAAACATTATGGTGTAATTGCACAGGATTTACAAAAATTATATCCAGATTTGGTTTATGAAGATACAAATGGCTATTTAAGTGTGAACTACATTGGTATTATTCCATTGCTTATTGAATCTATTAAAGAATTAAATGCTGAAATAGAAACGTTGAAAACCGGTACTAATTCCATTTCCGCTTCTAAAGTAAAATCAAATGGATTAGTGCCTAGTTACAGTGATATTACATTAGCATCCTTATATCAAAATAATCCTAACCCATTCTCTCAATCAACACAAATTAAATACTATTTGCCAAGTACTGTCAGTTCAGCTAGTTTATGCATCTATGACTTCCAAGGTAAACAATTGAAACAATTGAGCATTTCTGAACGTGGAAATTCTTCTATAATAATTTCTGCATCCGAATTTTCTCCGGGGATCCATTTATATGCATTAATAGCCGATAGCAAAGAGATAGATGTGAAGAGAATGATTTTGACAGAATAGAAATTAGGTGAAATGAAGCAATTTCTTTTATCGTTAATGGGTCTCTTTTTATTATTCTTTGGTTGATCTAGGGGCGATAGAAAACTATTTATACTTTGAAAAGAGAAATAAGTGATTTTATATTGTCAGGAACTTCTTGTAACTGGATAAAGACAGAAAAGGATACTGTGTTTTTGATTAATTCGATTGAAGAACTTTCTAAATATATTTCTTGTCAGTTGGATACTCTTCCGATAATCGATTTCGATAAGCTCTCATTACTTCTTGTATGTGGCGTAAATACAAGCGGAATTCACAGCATTACTCATGATTTACAACAAATTTCAACCACCGAATGTAAATTCATGATTGATATAACAATAGATATGACTGGGATGTTTCAAGTTTGGAGTGCTGTATTGCTAACTCCAAAAATCCCAAAGAATTCAGTAGTCAAACTAGATTTAAGACAACATTAATAAATTATTTTTATTATGAAACAGCATTATAAATACCTCATTCTCCTTGTATCATTTTTTGCGTGCTTTTTGCTAGAAGCTCAGCAAACAACATTTTACTATTATAAGGGAGAAAAGTTTTATTTGGATGTAGATTATTCTCGGCTTTCAATCGTGTCCAATGGGGAAATATCTTCAAATAAAATTAAAAATAAAATAGCAAAGTATGATTTTGATATTAAAAACCAAAAAAGAAGTCACACAAAGCAAAATATAATTGCAACTGATAAGTCGAATCAAATTGCAGATATATATAATACTGAAATTGAATTTTCAACCAAAATCAATTCAGACGAATATCTTGATAACATTCAAAATCTTCAAAATGAAGACGGAGTGATAAAAGTATCTCCAACGTATACTGTTAGAACCAAAAAGTTAGGAGTTTCAAACAACTTTTATGTAAGACTTTCTAAAGCTGGTGATGTTGATATTTTGAATAATTTGGCTAAAAAGTATTCTGTTCAGGTTTTAGGTTACAATCAATTTATGCCTTTATGGTATACTTTGTCTTGCACAAAAGAAACCCCCTACAATGCCATTGAAGCTGCGAATTATTTTTACGAGACTAACCTGTTCGAAAGTTCAGAACCTGAATTTTTATATCATGATTTAGCTGCAACAAACGATCCTTATTTTCCGAATCAATGGGGATTAAAAAACACAGGTCAAAACGGTGGAACTTCAGGTATTGATATTCATGCAGAACAAGCTTGGAATATAACTACTGGTTCTTCAAGTATTCGGGTTGCAGTATATGATCAGGGGTTTGAAATGAATCATCCTGATTTACAGAACAACGTCTATGGAACAGGGTATGACGCCGAAACAGGAACTACTCCCTCCATAGTCAGAGGCAATCATGGAACACCTTGTGCTGGAATTGTTGGAGCTCAACAGAATAATTCTATTGGAGTAAGTGGTGTAGCACCTTCTACTAGCTTAATGTCAGTCAGTCTTGATCTATCTTGGTTTGATACTCCCCAACAAATAGCAAATGGATTCAATTGGGCATGGCAAAATGGAGCAGATGTAATAAGTAATTCATGGGGAGGCTATAATCCATCAACTATTATTGAAGATGCAATTAACAATACATTAACCAATGGACGTAGTGGTAAAGGCACAGTAGTTGTTTTTGCAGCAGGGAATGAAAATGACACCTATATAAGATATCCAGGAAATAGTATTCCAGCCATATTAGTAGTTGGAGCTGCGAGTCCATGTGGTGAGCGAAAAAATCCAGCTTCATGTGATGGAGAAACTTGGTGGGGAAGCTGTTATGGTACACAACTAGATATTGTTGCTCCTGGAGTATTGATTCCAACAACAGATAGGCAAAGTTCAAATGGATATAATACTTCTAGTGGTACAGCTGGTGATTATGTACAAACCTTTAATGGTACTTCATCAGCTTGTCCACATGTTGCTGGTCTTGCTGCTTTAATCCTAAGTCGTGACCCAACGCTTACAGTTCAGCAAGTAAGTGATATTATTGAATCAACTGCGCAAAAGGTAGGTGGTTACAACTACCAAACAACTTCAGGATGCCCAAATGGAACATGGAATAATGAAATGGGATATGGATTAATTGATGCTTATGCCGCTGTTGCGGCTGTTTGCTTAACAACATTTTTTGAATACCAAACAGTCATCGCAAATACAAATGTTAGTGGTTGTAAGGTCAGTATACAAGATGTCAGTGTAACAAACAATGCAATGTTGACAATTACTTCCGAGAGGGAAACTGTGATTAATAGTATTGATGTACAGCTAGGTTCGGAATTGGAGGTAAATTAATTTATTAAACTACCATTCGGTTAAGATATAGGCCGGATGGTAGTTTGTGTTCTGTTGTATTCGGAAGAATCTTATAAAACAAACAAAGATATAAATTCTATTGCAAATTATTTGCAATAGAATTTATATCTTTGCGACACAAATCACGAACATAAGTAAGAAAGATTTTCCGACATATAACCATTATAATGGTAATTTTGATGAGTAATCAAATTCAGAATCAGAAACAGATTAAAAGTAAACCTGTCCCGATTACTTCAAACATTCAGTCTAATAATGTTAAATATACGACTTTTCGGTAAAGTCATTGCTTTGCAAGTTGGTCGTATATTTGCTATTTGTTAATATTGCATCCTATTTTTTACTTTCTGAAGTCTTGCATATAACTTAATTCGTATTTCTACAGTTAAAGACATATTCGTATATAGAGTCTCCAGTAAGTAGTTATAGAATTGTTGTTGTTTATATTTATGATTAACTTTATGTTTCAATAGTCAAATAACAAAAATCAATAATATTATGGAACTATTTGGGTATTTTATTAAAAACTTTGAATTGTATTTTGATAACGCTGATATTAAAATAAATTATGGTAAGCAACACGATGGTCAAGTGAGTATTGTTAAAAACGTAGATGATTCATTTTGGAAAAACAAGACAGACATAAATGAAAACAAAATAGTATGGAAAAAATGGAAGAATGTAAGTATTCCTTTTCTATTTAACGATAGCGATAAAGAAGAAATACTTACAAATAAAGATGATAGGATTATCATTAATTATGATATTGTGGCATCAACTTTTTACTTCTTAAGTGGCTGGAATGAATATGTATGTTCGGATAAAGATGATTTTGGAAGAGTAAAATACAATAGTACTCTTATTCATAGGTTGAAAATCGATGGAGTTCCAGTAGTCAACTATTATTTTGACATTTTGAACGATGCTTTAAGTCAGATTAAAGGAAAAACAACAAAAATAGATTGGAATCAGCATACATTTGCTGTTGCTTTATCGCACGACATCGATGTATGTAATGATGCTTGGCTACAGGGTTCGTTCAGTGAGTTTAAAAAGAAACGATTCCTTTCAATTCCTAAATTAATTACAAATCGTTGGTTCGGAAAGGATGATTGGTTTAATTTCAGTAAAATAGTAGGATTGGAGAGGAAATATGATGCAAATTCTACTTTTTATTTCCTTCCTCGAAAAGGCAAGGTGAATGAGTGGAAAAATGCAGATTATGACATTATGAGTACTGACATTAAGAAAGTAATCAGAGATTTAAAAGAAAATGGAAACGAAATAGGTGTTCATGGTAGTTTTGGTTCGCACAAAAGTTCAGAATTATTAAAACAAGATATAGCACGAATCACTAACTCGACAGTAGAAGGAAATAGATTTCACTTTTTAATGTTTGATTTGGCTTGTACAGTGAGTATTTTAGAAAATGCAGGTATTAAATACGATACAACGATAGGTTTTGCTGAGCAGATTGGATTTAGAAGAAGCATTTGTCTACCATTCTATTTATTCAACTTTGAAAAAAACGAAATATCTACTGTATTGGAAATTCCGCTGGTGGTGATGGATGCAAGTTTGATATTTAAAAAATATATGGGACTTTCACAAAAAGAATCAGTTACAGCAGTTATTGCAATAATAGAAGAAGTAAAAAAATTCAATGGTGTGTTCAGTATCTTATGGCACAACACTTCATTCTCTGATTATAAATATACAGGTTGGCGAGAAGTTTATGAACAAATACTAAGTTATTGTAAAGACAACAATGCATTACTAACAAGCAATATTGATATCTACAACAAAATAACCACCAACTCTACAAGCCCAAAAAACAAATAAAAAGATGTCCATCGAAATAAAAGCAATAGAGAAAAATGAGGTTACTGAGTTGAAGCGACTATTTGAACGAACTCCTATTCTCGCTAAAAACAATCCTTTCATTAATGGCTCGATTGATGAGTTTATATGGCAGTTTTTTAGCGACAACTATCATTCATCGGCATACATTGTGGCTCACGATACAGACAAGGATGAGCTAGCAGGAACTTTGTCTGCTTTGTATATTCAAATGAAAGCACCAGATGGACAAGTGTATCAAACCATAAAACCAGAAGATACTCTAATAAATATAAAGACTTTGGTTCGACACAAAAATCGAGACTTATTGAAAGAGCTGTTTGATGAGATAGAATCAAAATCAAAGTTGCTGAACATTAAATTCTTTTGGGGTTTTACATATGCAATCAATTCATTCGAACGTTTAGGATTTGCAAGGCACTTTTCATCGAGACAAGGTACATATGTCATCAAACCATCAGCCTCTTATAGGCATTTGATAAGCCTGAATACTTCCAACGGGACGAAACAAAAAATACAAATCGCAGGTTTAACGATGCTTTCTTATTTGAAACAGCTTTTGAGCCAAAAGAGCCACAGTGAATTAAAATGTAAGGAAATCAGACTGAAAGATATTAATGAAGATATTTTGCTTAGTTTTCTACCCGATCATCTTTATTCTATTTATGTCGATAAGTTTTTCTTAGATTGGCGTATTGAAGAAAATATCTCATCGCTCACCTACTCAATCTTACAAATTGACGATCACTCCAACCAGATAAAAGCTTATCTTATCTATTCCCAAAAAGAAGGGAAAGTATTCTTTATTGAGCAACTCTTATTTGACCGTAAATTGTCAATAAGAACAAAAGCAGCAATTTTTCAGGTTGCCCTAAAATACCTAAAAAGTCTTGATGCCGTGATTGTAAGAGCTATGGGATTTAATCATAATCAAGCAAACAAAGAAGATATGGACTTGCTTATTAAAAGCGGCTTTACTTTCATAAACAGAGGTATCCCTTTTATATTTAAAAGTATGGATGAAAATATAAAAGCAGAAGATATTTATCTGTCTCGTCTAAATACTGATGGCACATTCTAAGATATAAATATTTATAATTATTAAAAATGGAAAAGAAAATTCTCGAATTGGTAAATACCGTTCTAAACAATAGAGGAAAGAAGTTACTAAAAAAGATAAAGCCAGGAATGAGTCTCAGAAATGATTTGGATCTCGACTCACTTGATTTAGCAGAACTAACAGTACGTATTGAAGTGGAATATGATATTGACATATTTGAAGATGGAATAGTAAATACAGTAGGTGAAATATACAATAAACTTGGTGTGATAAAATGAGTATTTTTTTTAAAGACAAATCAAGAAACCAACTTGTTTCGTGGGAGAAACTTATTGAGGATTTGAGAGAAATCAGGTCGTTTAATAGGTATTGTAAGTCTGATGACTATTATGAGATATTCAAGAATATTATAATATCCATGCTCTCAGGAAACGAAATTATTTTACTCGATTCGGATATTTCGCAAACAGAATTAAGTGCGCTATTGGGTTCAACTTCACTTGATAATACTTTTATTCCTGTTGATAAAAAAATCACCCAAATAACGGATAAAATAAACCTGATTGAGAAGTTAAGCCACACTAATAAATTATGGAGAGTAAGCTTGTTTACTTCGGGAACAACAGGTGTCCCTAAACAAGTAAACCATAATTATGAAACACTGACCAGATTTGTCAAGCTATCAGATAAACATCAGAGTGATATATGGGGTTATGCATTTAACCCAACTCACATGGCTGGGCTACAAGTCTTTTTACAAGCTCTGCTTAATGGGAATGCGATTATTCGACTTTTTGGATTATCGATGCCTGAAATTCATCAGGAAATCGAATTAAATCAAATTAGTAACATCTCTGCTACCCCCACTTTTTATAGATTATTATTCCCTTGCGAACAAAAATTTCTCTCCGTTAATCGACTTACAAGTGGGGGAGAGAAATTTAATGTGGTTGTATCCCAGCGATTGAAAGAAATTTTTCCTTGTGCTAAACTTACAAATGTATATGCATCTACCGAGGCGGGCACTTTGTTTGCATCGGTAGATGATATTTTCACTGTGAAAACAGGATTTGAAAACCTTGTCAAAGAAATTAACGGAGAACTTTTGATACATAAAAGTTTAATGGCAAACTCTATTTCTCCAGTTGATGATTGGTATAAAACTGGTGATTTAATAGAAATAATCAACCCAGAACCTTTGAAGTTTCGTTTCATTTTGCGTAAAAATGAAATGATTAATGTTGGAGGTTATAAAGTTAATCCACAGGAAGTGGAGGAGGTATTACAATCATTTTCGGGGATTGAAGCAGTAAAGGTTTATTCCAAAAGCAATTCAGTACTCGGGAATATTGTTTGTTGTGACATTGTAAGTAGCTTCAAACTTCAGGAATCAGCAATCCGTCTTTATTTGCAAACGAAATTACAGGAGTTCAAAATTCCTCGAATTATCCGCTTTGTTGAGAATTTGGAAACCACACGTACAGGTAAATTAAAAAGAAATTGAGTTATGAACGTATTAATAACAGGTATATCAAAAGGACTTGGACTAAAATTAGCCCAAACCCTCTTAAAAAATAAATGGGTTGTATATGGAATAAGCCGTAGTATAACACCTGAGTTAGAACAACTGATCTCCGATCACAATGCCAATATAAAATGGTTACAGTATGACCTAACAGATACAAACAATCTGAAACCTCTGGTTTTTAAAGACTGGATAGGCACTAAAACGCCAATTCATGCTTTTGTAAACAACGCAGCATTGGCTTACGATGATATTATCACAAATATGAATATTGATACCCTTGAAAATATGTATAGGGTAAACGTTTTTTCGCCTTTGATGATAACTAAGTTTGTAATCAGGCAAATGCTATTACACCAGATAAAAGGTAGCATCGTTCATGTTTCATCTATTAGTGTTCATACTGGCTACAAAGGGCTTTCTATGTATGCTTCAACTAAAGGAGCATTAGAGGCATTTTCCAAAAATACAGCTCGTGAGTGGGGTGGACTGGGGATTCGATCCAATTGTGTCGTTGCGGGTTTTATGGAAACAGAAATGAGTTCTACATTAAGCACTGATCAAAAGAATCGGATATATAAACGAACATCACTTAAACAACAAGTTGACACGAACTCCGTGGCAGAGACGATTGCTTTTTTATTATCTGATGAATCTAAATCAATTACCGGACAGAATATTAATGTAGATTGCGGTACAATTTAATCTATAGAAAAAATATTTTAAACCAGCTTGCAGCTTTTCATTATCAAAAGGTTAAAGTTGGGTTAACTCGGTCTGTTATGAATGGGCAGAGAGTTATGGTTAAAATCCAAGCTTAATGAACATTAGTCTATGCGCCCGACAAGTTTTCTTTTTTATTGTTTGAAGCTATCTATCCTGCTTTAACAATACAAGGTGTATCGAATGTCAGCTTTTTGTAAGCGAGCTAGAATAAATAGATGAATGATGCAACATGTAAAATATAAGAAGCATCATAAAATTACACAACATTACAAACAAACACTTTAAAATATAGAAATTATGAAACCATCTATTTACATTTTAATTGGAGTTATATCATTTATGTTCTCTTGTAATGATAATGATACTGAAACTTCGTATAACAAGACAATAGACGTAACCGATTATTCTTTAGCAGGGAGTTCATGCACATGGAAAAACGTAGAAAAAAGTACGCTTTACTTAATCAAATCTTCGGATGATTTTTCCAATTATTTAGTATGTTCAGGTAATGATTATCCTGTGATTGACTTCAGCAAAAATTCATTACTGCTTGTACATGGTACAAACTTAAGTGGAATTCAAAGCATTGAAAGACAATTACAGCAGTTTGAAAAGGATAAATACAAACTGAGAATAAGTATCGTTTCAAACGCAGCAACTGTTGTTCAAAGTTGGACTGTTGCAGTTTTAATACCAAAGGTTTCTGACGAAAGTGTATTTACAATGGAGATTGCTTTTCAGAAATAGAACACTCTTGTTTGCTTATCCATTTATGTTATGAATTTAATCGCCCAAAAAGCAAAAAAAGCCACAGCAAGTAAATGTTTATTATCAAACGTCTTGCAGTGGCTTTTATAGCTTTTTGATAATAGGCAGAGCGGTCACCGTATATTTTATTTACGGCTTAGGCCGATAAATAAAATACACGATGTAAGTTTTTATGTCGGTTGCGTAGTTTTCCCTGTTAAAGCAAATGAAAATATAACAAAGAGAACTCCGAATTAAGTGAAAAAATCTTATTATATTTGCAACTGAGTTGTTGACTATATCCTAGACAATCGGCAAAATCGAGTGACTTTACAGTATGTATAAAAGTATTGTGGTAAACAGAAAAGCCTATTCTTCACAACCAATGCACAGGTTGGTAATATATAGAGCTACGTGCGGTCGAGGAACGAGACCCAGCATGTAGCACCTGTTGAGCTACGTTCCCAACCGATGCCGGTGAGCAATGAGCGTGGAAGAAAAATTGAAGTTTAAATAGTTGTTATGGAGAAAGCGACCTGTTTTGCGTTTGGGTAGGTTTGAAAAGCGAGTCTGGAGTGGTGGTTTTACAACAAACAGTGGTTTGTTTTAAGCAGAAACAAGGTATTAAAAAATATAATTTTGCCTGTCGTTTGCTTGATTTTATTCGATTTTCTATACTTTAGGCAACAGAAGTTCCAACCCACTTCGCGTAGTGAGTCAAGGAGTTGAAAATTATTGTTTTATAGTTTTGGCAGTTGGATAAAACACATTATCAGACGAGCGTATACGTGGCAGGATTT
>JBBSCW010000026.1:0-18879 GCA_038249855.1 Bacteroidales bacterium | reverse complement strand
GTAACAATACTTTTGTTCCATTAAATTTCTGTACATATTTACCTGCTTGATTTTCTGTTTCTTTCCCAAAAACAAAATAGGTTGGACTGTAAAAGTTAAAATTATTCATAATATTTTATTGTTTTGTGTTTAGCGTTTTGTGTTTTGTGTTTAGCGTCTTGTGTTTAGCGTTTTGTGTTTTGTGTTAGTTTGAAGAGTCCCGCAAGGGCGGGATGTCGAATACTCCATTTGAAATTTGAAAAATTGGAATTAAAAGAGTTTCGAGTTTTCAAATTTCAAATCGTTTACTTGTCTACTCGTTTCCTTGTTTACTATTTGCCTTCTACTTGTTTCCTTTTTTTTGCCTCAGCCTTTGCCTCAGCCTTTAAAATTACTGTCTACTCGTTTCCTTGTTTACTCGTTTCCTGTTTTGCCTTAGCCTATGCCTTCGCCTTCTTCTCTACTTGTTTCCTTTTTTTTGCCTCAGCCTATGCCTTCGCCTCCTTCTCTACTCGACAACCGTTCAATTATCTGATTACCAAGTTGAGTTTTAATTTCTATGTGATTTAAAACTTCCAAAACAAAGGGATTGTTTTCGAAATTTCCACGTACTGATTCAAAATCACGATGCTTTTCTTGTTCGTTACCATCAACACCAAATCCAGTTTTTGAATTCAAATTAAATTCTTTCTTAGCATCACTATAAATTAATTGATCTAATTTAACAACCGAATTTTGCCATAACTGAACCATTTCAATTACATCTTGAAATTCAACTTGATCAACTGTTTTATCCCAGTAGTTTTCCAACTTACTACAAGCCCATGTCCATTCATAATTATAATACTCTTTGTGCATTGTTTCATACTCAAGCTGTATTTTTTTAAGACTTAAACCCTTTGATTCGATCTTGACCAATAATTCATCCACTACATTTTTAGGAGCAAGTAGCCCCGACAAATCTGTCCATTCACCCAAACCTTTATCTGTGTTGGGTTTTAATCTTTTCCTAAGATCTTCAACTGTTTTAATATCTTGATTCTCTAAGCGACTAATTAAAGAGTTCCCAAGGAATTTAGAAATAGCAATATTATAGTATTCTAATCCTTTTCTTAGCGATGAATTTTTAATGTGACAGTTCTGATAAGTATAAATTTCAGTAGTTTCACCTGCTATTTGTTGTAGATTTTTAAGCACCTCAATTCCTTTTATCATTTTTCCAATGGTATAAGGACTCAATAAATTGAAATTAATTGGATCTAATTTAACATCATCTTTCCGATTATCTCGTTTTGGCCACTTCTGAGCATCTCGAATAGTACCCACACTTCGCAAATTAACCCCCGGCACCAAGAAACTTTCGGTTGCATTCTCAATTAAATACGAAAAAGGCAATTCAGAGGTATCAGAATGTTTGTAGTGTCTTCCCATTACCAAGGTAAAAGCACCAATTTTAGCTGGCCAAAGCAGATACGAGTCACTCGTTGTTTTCGACCCACGTTCGCATAGACCTTGGTGAATTGGACCTAATTTGTACATGTGGTTACTTTGATTCGATCCACTTCCAGCATTCAGAAATGAAAACATGCCAGCAATAAGCAAAGTAGATTTATGGTGCGAAACTGTGTAAGGGCCGGCAAAAATGGCAGTTGCTTCGCCATGCATTCCTTGACAATTGGAGAAAAAAAGCGAGTCAAGTGCGGAATAATGCTTACCCATAATGCAACCTTGCCCTATAAAACATCGGGAAATCAAGGTGGAATCAGTTACAGTAACGCCCGAACTAATAATAAAATCGTTACATTTAACGCCCGAACCGATAATAACCGGAGCCCTTTCGTTGCTATTAATACTTCCATTTTCGAGGATTGAAGCCCCTTCGATAACTGCTGCATTGCCAATTCTGACATTCTTGATGGTACCGCAATTTACAATTCGTACATTATCACCAATCGATCCAATATTAGCTAAGATTTTTTTTGCGTATTTATCAATTTCTACCTGCATATTATGGATAAAATCAGGCCGATGTCTATACAAAGTCAACATATAAGCCAATGGCGCCGACAAAAAATCATAAATCGGAATTTCGCGACCACCGCCTTCATTCATAACTGGCACTTTTACACCGTTACCAAAGCTGGAATATCCATCAACAACTAATAAATTCACATTTTCGATAAAACAACCATCACCAATATTATAATTAGCAATATAATTGTGAATATTCTCAATAAAAACATCATTTCCCACCGTACAATTATGTAAGCAGCAATTCGAAATACCTGAATGTTTTTTTAAACCACCGATTAAATTGAATATGGAATTGAAAGTACCCAGAGAAACAGTACCCGAAAAATGAACATTCGACACATAGGTTGGAACAAAATCATGAGCAACTTTTACTTGTTTCCAATTCTCGGCCGTACAGCCATAAACAGTAAGTGTAGCTATTTCTTTTTCAGTGAGTTGGCGGTATTCTTCCATATAGGTTTTTAAATGTTTAGTTGTTTGTATTATTCTTCAGTGTCAATGTCGGTATATTTTTGAAATAGAAAATCATTGTACGGATAACGTTCAACATGTATAGCCTTAATTTTATCGTACATCAATTTCTTCAATTCATCGATATTCTGTTTATTGCGAGCGGAAATAAAGATACTGTTTTCATCCAATTTCGACATCCAGGTTTTTTTCAGCTCCTCTAAACTAATGTTTTCAGGTAAAATAGGCGATAAATCGTCTTCCTCTTTCGGAGTATAAGTAAATGCATCAATTTTATTGAAAACCAATATCATAGGTTTCGGCTGAGAGTCTATTTCCTTCAAGGTTTCAAGCACTACTTGTAATTGTTCTTCAAAATTGGGATGCGACACATCAACAACATGAATTAATAAATCAGCTTCGCGAACTTCATCAAGGGTCGACTTGAAAGATTGTACTAAATGGTGTGGTAATTTTCGAATAAATCCAACTGTATCAGACAATAAGAAGGGAAGATTATCAATAATAACTTTCCGAACCGTAGTATCCAAAGTTGCAAAAAGCTTATTCTCAGCAAAAATTTCTGATTTGCTCAATAAATTCATCAAGGTCGACTTGCCAACATTGGTATATCCAATCAACGCTACCCGCACCATTTTTCCTCTATTTTTACGCTGAGTAGACATTTGACGATCGATATCCTTTAAATTTTGCTTTAACAACGAAATTTTGGTAAGGATAATTCTGCGGTCGGTTTCAATTTGAGTTTCACCAGGGCCTCGCATACCGATACCGCCTTGTTGTCGCTCAAGGTGAGTCCAAAGTCGGGTCAAACGAGGCAACATATATTGTAGCTGAGCTAATTCAACCTGTGTTTTTGCATTGGCGGTTTGGGCTCGCTTAGCAAAAATGTCTAATATTAAGGAAGTTCGATCTAATACTAATATTTTTAATTCACCTTCAATGATCCTCAGCTGTTTAGGCGACAATTCATCGTCGAAAATAGCAAGTCCAATATCATTTTCATCAATATATTGCTTGATTTCTTGCAACTTGCCGGGTCCAACATAAGTTTTGGGATTTGGGTAATCAACACGTTGAAAAAATATTTTTTCTGGGCTTGCACCTGCTGTATCAGCCAAAAATGCCAACTCATCGAGATATTCACGCGATTTATTTTCATTTTGATTTTGGGTGATTAGTCCAATTAGCACTGCTTTCTCCTGATATATTTCTGTAATCATAAGTTTTCTATTAAAAAAACCGTTTGGTAATTATACCCAAACGGTTTTTTTTGTTTTAATATTAATATAACTCCGACTGACCGTGGGTACAATCGTCATCAATAAAGTGCTTTATTGTAATTTGAAGTTTACAGGCAATGTGTATTTAACACGCACTGGTTTACCACGTTGTTGACCTGGACTCCATTTAGGCATTGATTTAATTACACGGATAGCTTCTTTGTCAAGGCTGGCATCCACGCTTCTCACTACTTCTACGTCTACTATCGAGCCGTCTCTGTTAACTACGAACTGACAAATAACGCGACCTTGGACACCATTTTCCTGAGCGATTACTGGATATTTCACATTATCACCTAAGAATTTGAACAATGCAGCATCACCACCTGGGAAAGAAGGCATTTTTTCAACTACTTGAAAAACAACATTATCGTCTTCTTCTACAATTGTTGGA
The DNA here is from genome assembly GCA_038249855.1 of Bacteroidales bacterium. GTDB lineage: Bacteria > Bacteroidota > Bacteroidia > Bacteroidales > Paludibacteraceae > Paludibacter. Next base: position 14,718 of record JBBSCW010000026.1, on the reverse strand, counting down.
CCTGCAACAGGTGCTGCAATAACTACAGCCTTGTTCTTATCATCTTCAGTTTCAATCTTGATTGCATCAACTTTAACATCATCTTCCACCACATTGATAATTTCTACAATTTCTGGGGCAGGAGGTGGAGGTGGAGGTGGCAATTCAGGTGCAGTTTGAATAATTTCAATTTCTTCTTCGGATTGCAAACTGGTATCGGCTACTTCGTAAACCTTTACTTCCCTATCAGTCCACTCAAATGCAATGAAAATTAATGATAAAACCATAACAAGTCCCAATAATACGAAAAGTAATTTTTTGTCTTCGAGGGATGCTTTTGGTGATTTTTTTACGTCCATAATTTATGATTGTTTTAATATATTTTCTGAAGGGCAAATGTAATATTAATTTTCCAAAGTTTATTTGTCAAAAGCGAAAAAAAATCTAATAAATTCAACATTTCGTGTAAACAAGTGAAAAACGCGAATTATTTTGTAAAAATATAATTTTTTCTCCATATTCCGTTTAATATTACTAGAATATTTTTAAAAATCACATTTTTCAATGCCACAAAAATAGTGTATCTTTGGTTTCTTTTTTTGAAACGTTTATTTATTGAGTTAAAACAACATGCAATTCCGTCCAATGACAAAAAAAATATATCTTTCTATTACGCTTATCTTCATTTCAGTGTTGGCATTTTCGCAAGCCGGAAGTTCAGTATTTTCGTTTCTCGATTTACCTGTTTCATCGAGAATAGCTGCTTTAGGTGGTACAAATGTTTCTCTCAGAGATAATGACTTAAATTTTGCTTTTCGCAATCCCGCCATGCTTACCCAAGAAACACATAATTCCTTAGGGGTGAATATCGCCAATTATTTAGCAGATATTCAGTTTGGATCGGCCATGTATGCTCGGAATTTCGGCGATAAAAATTATTTTGCACTTGGTGTACAATATGTTGACTTTGGAGTGTTCGAGGGTAGAGATGAAATAAATGCTGAAACCACAACTTTTACTGCCAAGGATATGTCGATGAGTATTATTTATGCCCGACCTCTGACAGAAAGAATTACTGCTGGCGCTACTTTAAAACCAATTTTTTCGGTTTACGAAGCCTACACAAGTATAGGTATAGCTGCCGATGCTGGTTTAAACTACAACGATTCGGCAAATTTCTTCTCGGCAGGGCTGGTGTTTAGGAACATGGGACGACAAATTAAAGGATATTATAGTAACGAAGACGGTCAACATTTAGAAAAACTACCATTTAATATAGAATTGGGAGTTACAAAGAAGCTTACTCATGCGCCTTTCAGGTTTTCAATGACATTACATAATCTACAACAGTGGAATTTGAAATATGCTTCGACCAATCAACCAGTAACCGATTTTGAAAACACAAAGGACAAAAATATAATTAGTGCAGTAGACATGGCATTCCGACATACTATATATGGTGTCGAATTTATTCCAGGTAAAAGTTTTTACTTAGCCGCATCTTATAACCACCGTCGACACCAAGAATTAAAGATGCCTGGCTTCAAAAGTATGGCCGGTTTCTCATTTGGTGGTGGCATCAAACTGTATAAATTTCAGGTTGGTTTTGGCATGAGTCAATTCCAAGTGGGAAATTACTCATATCAGTTTTCACTAAGTACTTCATTGAATGAGTTTAAACTCTAATTTCTACCAATATCGTAAATGCAAAATTTAAACACGAAAAAAATAATTGTAGCCATTGATGGATTCTCATCATGCGGTAAGAGTACCATGGCTAAAAATTTGGCTCGCAAAGCCGACTACATATATATAGACACAGGAGCTATGTATCGAGCGGTATCGCTTTATTGTCTGCGAAACGGATGGATGACCGAAAACGAAATGGATATTGAATCCATTAACAATAGTATATCCAATATCAGACTTGAATTTGTAAACAATGCCAGCGGAAATGCTGATATTTATCTGAATGGTGAAAATGTTGAGAGTCAAATCAGGACATTAGAAGTTGCCAACGGAGCAAGCAGGGTAAGTACTTTATCCGCTGTACGTACTGAATTAGTTCGCCAACAGCAACTTATGGGCACAACTAAAGGTATAGTGATGGACGGTCGAGATATTGGAACCGTTGTTTTTCCAAATGCTGAATTAAAAATCTTTCTGACTGCTACGCCTGAAATTAGGGCTAAAAGAAGAATGGAAGAGATAAATGCGAAGGATGAAACTGTAAGTTTCGATGACGTACTTGCCAATGTTGTAGAACGTGACCATCGCGACCAAAACCGCACTGAAAGCCCACTTCGTAAAGCCGATGATGCAATAGAAATTGATAATTCAGCTTTGAATCTCGACCAACAACAACAGATTTTAATGGATTTATTTATGCAAAAAACATTATCTAAATAATATTAAAATACATAAACGACAACAATAAGAACTAAAATTACAAATAATTGTTTGTGTAATTAGGTAGAAATACTGCAACAAATTATTTTAGTATATTTTAAAATGTTATTCCATGTTGAATATAGAAATAGATAAAAAATCGGGCTTTTGTTTTGGAGTGGTTAAGGCCATAAATAAAGCCGAAGAAGAATTGACCAAGGGTGAAGTGCTTTACTGCTTGGGCGATATAGTGCACAACGGTCAGGAAGTAGACCGTCTTACCAAAATGGGAATGATAACTATTGACCACGAACAATTGGCAAAACTGCACAATGTAAAAGTATTGCTAAGGGCTCACGGCGAACCACCAAGTACATACGAAATTGCCAAAAAGAATAATATTACACTTGTTGACGCTTCTTGTCCGGTTGTATTAAAACTGCAATCGCGTATTAAAACTGCCTATGAAACTGGTGTTGACGATGATAATGACACCCAACTTGTAATATATGGACATCACGGACATCCCGAGGTGAAAGGATTAATGGGTCAAACTGATGGTAAGGCCATTGTTATTGAGGATGAAAGCGAATTAGATAAGATAGATTTTTCAAAGAAAATCAAACTTTTTTCGCAAACCACAAAATCACTATCTGGATTTAACCATTTGGTGAATACCATCACAGAAATGACACCTGAGGATAATAAATTTGAATATTCCGATACAATTTGCCGACAAGTTGCCAATAGAATTCCTAATATTACTACTTTTGCACAAGAAAACGAAATAGTAATTTTCGTAAGTGGTAAAAAAAGTTCAAATGGTAGGGTACTTTACGAACATTCAAAATCGATAAACCCCAACACATATATTGTTTCAAATGCCAATGAACTGGAAGATTTAGAAATTGATTTAACAAAAAAAATAGGAATTTGTGGTGCAACTTCTACCCCACTTTGGCAAATGGAAGACGTTCAGAAGAAACTCATTGAACTTAGCCAAAAGAAATGAAGTTGCACAAATGTAACATAATTGGTATTAATAAATTAGGAAAATGAAGTACAGATTGAATTGTATTGGAGTGTTGACATCGGGCGGCGACGCTCCCGGAATGAATGCTGCTATCAGAGCGGTAACACGTGCAGCTATATATAATGGTATACGTGTTAAAGCTATATATCGTGGCTATAAAGGTTTGATTTCAGGGGAGATAGTTGAATTTCAAACTCAGAATGTAAGCAATATTATTCAGCAGGGTGGCACTATTTTGAAGAGTGCTCGTTGTGCGGAATTCCTAACTATTGAAGGCAGAAAAATTGCTTATGAAAACATGGTGAAAGAAAAAATTGATGCACTTGTAGTAATTGGCGGAGATGGAACTTTTACAGGAGCACGCATTTTTGCACAGGAATTTAATGTTCCAATTATTGGTTTGCCAGGAACAATTGATAACGATTTGTATGGAACAGATTCTACAATTGGCTATGATACTGCACTTAACACCATCATTAGTGCTGTCGATAAAATCAGGGATACAGCCACTTCGCACGAAAGGCTTTTCTTTATCGAAGTAATGGGTCGCGATGCCGGATTTTTGGCTTTGAATAGTGCATTGGCATCGGGTGCAGAAGCTGCTATTATTCCTGAACGTGAAACCAAAGTGGATCAATTAGAAGAACTTATTAAAAACGGTTTCCGAAAATCGAAAAACAGCAGTATTGTACTTGTGGCCGAAAGCGATATTACTGGCGGTGCCAATGGACTTGCCGAAAGAATGCACAAAGAACATCCCGAATACGATGTACGTGTAACAATACTGGGACATATACAACGCGGTGGTTCACCTTCGGCATACGACCGTATTATTGCAAGTAGAATGGGTGTGGCAGCTATTGATGCGCTTATGGATGAACAACGGAGCATTATGATTGGTATAGTGAATAATGAGATTGTTCACGTTCCGTTTACCAAAGCCATAAAAGATGATAAACCTGTAAACGAAAATTCATTAAACGTACTTCAAATACTATCTATTTGATTTTAAATTTATTATAAATACTAAAATAAACCTCTATATTTCAACCGACAACGGATGAAAAATAGAGGTTTTAATATTTCATATATGAAAAAAACAGCAGTACTCTTTGTTTGTATGGGCAATATCTGCCGCTCACCCATGGCCGAAGGTATTTTCAATAAAATAATTGAGAATAAAAGACTAACCGATTCATTTACTGTTGATTCTGCTGGAATAATTGGTTATCATGGAGGGGAGTTTGCTGACAGCCGGATGCAATCTCATGCTGCCAAAAGAGGTTATAAACTTGCACACCGCTCTCGCAAAGTTGTAAGAGATGATTTTGAAAAATTTGATTACTTGATAGCCATGGACGAAGATAATTTTGAAGGACTTACCCGTCTGGCTCAAACTAAAAGTGATAACGCAAAGATTTACAGAATGGTTGATTTTAGTGTGAAATTCCAACCAACTCATATTCCCGATCCATACTATGGAGGCAATGAAGGTTTTGAACATGTAATTGATTTATTGGAAGATGCTTGTGAAGGATTTTTCGAGAAAATTATGGCCCCTAACCCCTAACCTGGACAAGCCAGAACCAAGAATCAAGAATCAAGAGTCAAGATCTTAGACACAAAAAACAATGACAAATGAAAGACACAAAAAGCTAATTAAAAAATCATTCTCTTTTGAACTAAATTGGGTTAGTTTTTATTTAGGAATATCAATATTGTTTTATAAACAGCTTAATGTAAAGGATTTAGCTCAATTAAATATTTAATATTGTGCAAAAAAAATACATCAACTTCAGAGTTTAGGTACTAAAGGGGAAATTGGTTAGTGTCGTGAGATATTTTTATGAGCGACAATACTACTAATTATCTACAAATCAATTATTTACAAGTAGCACAAAATACAGTAGGTGTCTTAAAGTCCCCCTTCGGGGGATTTAGGGGACTAGATTTAAGGGGCAGGAATTAGATTTCATCATTCCAAATTTTCCAAGCGGCAAGAGCCTGACCTTGAAGCATTTCTTCCCCATTAAGCGTTGCCGCTCCTCGTTCCATCCCTTTTTTCAAAAATAAAGTTTCAGCCGGATTATAAACTACATCAAAAAGTAAGTGTTTTTTACCGATAAATTCATAAGGAATTGCGGGACATTCATCTGTATGAGGAAATGTACCTACAGGCGAAGCATTGATAATAACCAAATTATCTTGCATAATTGCCTGATTGAGTTCGGAATACACAAATTGCCCAGATTTAGAACCGCGTGAAACAAAAATAACTTCGATACCTAATTTTCCCAAAACATAATTAATAGCTTTGGACGCACCTCCTGTTCCGAGTATAAGTGCTTTTTTGTGATAGGATTTCAGGTAAGGTTTCAAGGACTGTTCAAATCCTATGGCATCGGAATTATAGCCTTTCAGAATCAATTGATTATTGTTGCGGATAAACTTGATAACATTAACAGCGCCAATCTTTTCAGCTGTTTCATCTAAGGCATTGAGATAAGGAATTATCTTTTCTTTGTAAGGAATAGTAACATTTAAACCACTCAATACTACACGATTTATCAACTCTGGGAATTCCTCAATTTTAGACAATTCGTACAATTCATAAACAGCTTCAATTTGTCCATTTTCAAACTTTGTACTAAAATACTTCTTTGAGAATGAATGAATTAACGGAAAACCAATCAAACCAAAATGCTTCATTTTTTAGTTTTTTTGAGTAGAAATTTGATAACAAAATAAATTATAACTAATCCTACAATGCCGACTATAATAAGGCTTAGTTCATGGCTATATTCATTAATCAAATCAGCTTGCCCATGAGCGATATAGCCTAACAAAGCCAAAATTACGTTCCAGATAGTTGCCCCTAACAAGGTATATAAAGTAAAGCTCAACAAATTCATACGTGAAAGTCCTGCAGGAATGGAGATTAACTGCCGAATCCCCGGAACTAGTCGTCCAACAAAAGTTGAGACTTTACCATGTTTATTGAAATATTCTTCGGCTTTGATAATTTTAGCACTGCTAAGCAACAATAGATTTCCTATTTTACTATCGGCAAAACGATACATAATAGGTCGACCTAACCACAACGCCAAAAAATAATTGATATAAGCACCCAACAAAGCACCCAAGGTACCAAACAGCACAACGAGAAAGATATTCAATTTACTATCCGGTTTGCTGGCAATATAGGCAGCAGGAGGGATTACAACTTCGGAGGGAAAAGGAATAAACGAGCTTTCAACAGCCATTAGCAAGAATACACTCGCATAATTCATATTGTTTTCGTACCAATGTTCAACAGTCTCGACTAAAGACTTAGATTTAGTTGTATCATTAACAGCAACTTGTCCAGAAACAAAATTCATTGACATCAAAGCTATAAAGAGCAGCAAAAATATTTTTTTCATAAAAAATTAACTGTGTAATTGAAATAATTATTGAAATATAAACTTAATGTAACTTGTATATTTTTACCTCACAAAGTTCACGATGTTTGCTTCGTTTACTCCAGCAAGGGCGGGATGTCGAATACTCCATTGTCTACTCGTTTACTAGTCTACTCGTTTCCTACTATCAAATCGTCAACCTCCGCATCCGGACAAACTTCCTTAAACAATTTCATTGCATCCGCACTTTTTGCCAAAGCCTTACTTAGATACAATTTTGATGCACTGAAATTTAAGGTTTTATAAAATGCAATAGCAATAAAAAGTTCAACAAATTCAAGCGCATTGTCCTGTTCGTAGGCTATTAGATAATAATTCAAAGCGGTTTCAAACTCATTGTTATCCATACAGATATTGGCAATAGCCATCAAAGTATCTGGTTGGTCAGGATCAATTTCAATTGATTTCAAGTAAGCAATCAACGCATTTTCCAAATCATCTAAACCACTCAATGCCTCAGCCAAATAAACCCAAGCATCAGCAGCTTTATCGTTCAATTCCAAGGCTTTATAAACATAGACTAAACTGTCTTCATATTGTTCTTTTTCGAGCAGACAAATTCCTATACCCGTAAGAGCCTCAAAATTATCTGTTTTTTCTAACAATGAATTTTGGTAATAGACAATGGCTTCGTCAAATCGTTCTAATTTTTCGTAACATTCTCCTACAAACAAACTAGTTTGCCATCCGTCAATTCCAAACTTCGCATAATCATTATAGGATTCAATCGCATCTTCAAAATCGCCTAACTGAAAATGCGCATGGGCTTTCTGCAAACAGGTCAACATATCATCCTGATTGATAGCTAATGCGAAATCATAGGCTTCAATTGCATTCTGAAAATCGAGATACATAAAGTGAATTTGACCCAAATTGAACCAAGCCTCAGCAGAAAAAGAATCTATCTTGATAATTCGGTCATAGGTTTCCATCGCGATTGCATACTGATTAGTATGTTCGTAACAGAAAGCCAATTCATACAGTAAATCAATATTTTCGCTATAAAAATCATCACCTTGCTTTAGAAACTCAATTGCATTTTCAAATTCGAGTTGACTGATGAAAACATAGGCCAAATCAAGAGCAATATTATCAACATCCTCGCTATCTTCATCTAAAATTTGGCGTGCCAATTGCAAAGCTTCTTTGCTATGTCCAATTTTAAGCAATGCTTCAACCTTTAAAAACAACAATTCATCATCTCCACTATCGCTTAAAGAATCGAGAATGCGGAAAGCCTTTTTGCCATCACCGGCCACTAAATATATTTTGGCTCTTTTGATTTTCAATTCATTACTTCGCGGATGCAATTTAAACCCTAATTCAAGTGCACGTGTACTTTCGCTTGTACTGCCATGGCGAAGATAGTAGTCCACAATATTTCCCAATTCTTCCACATCGAAATAACCCGAACCATTTCCTGATAGAAATTGTTCATACCTTTTGATCAAGTCCTCGGGCTCATCGTTCAACGGGATGGATAATTTTCGACTCATATTTTTATATTTTAGACAAAAGTAATGCTTTAAATGCAATAAAATAAACACTTTAACCTAAAAGTTTTCAACACTGAAGACAATTTAGGGCTATTTTAGGAGTTTTAATGTTGGAATGGTTTTTGAGAATGCAATCAGGCGAAGGCAAAGGCGAAGGCAAAAAAACAAACGTGTAGGCTATTTTAGATTTGGAATTTGAGATTTGAGATTTGAAAATGCCAAACTTCTTTAAACATGACGCTGAACACTGAACTCTTCAAATTTCAAACTTTTCAAATCCCAAACTATTGAAACAATAATAAACAAAATTCTTACAAATCTCAAACTTTTCAAATTTCAAACTTATTAAATACTGCGTCTTATTCCCCCTTCGGGGGTTAGGGGGCTACTAAATATATTAATTTATGCTTTTTTCAACCCTTTTTAAATTCTGCCCAGTTTGTGGCTCCAATTTATTTGTACAAAACAACGAGAAATCAATGGTTTGCAAGGATTGTGGTTTTGTATACTACGTTAATGCATCGGCGGCTGTGGCTGCCTTTATTGTGAATGATAAGAACGAATTATTGGTTTGCACACGTGCCAAAGAACCTGCCAAAGGGAAATTCGATTTGCCAGGAGGTTTTGTAGATGGAAATGAAACTGCTGATGAGGCGGTTAGACGGGAAATTGCAGAAGAATTAAACGTTCAAGTTACTGAATCTAAATTTATATTTTCGCTTCCAAACGACTACTTATACAGTGGCTTGACCGTTCCTACCTTGGATTTATTCTTTGTTTGTAAAATAGATAATTATGAAAATCTCCAAGCAGCGGATGATGTTAAGTCCATCCAGTTTATTGCTTTGGATAAACTTAATATCGACGATTTTGGTTTAAATTCTATAAAAAAAGGAATTAGCATTTTTTGTTTAAAAACCTTTTAACCAAATGTTGTATATTTGTAGTCAGAATGAAAGATTTTACAACCGACTGATTGTTTTGCATATAACCATGGCTAAACATTCCCATTCTCAAAAAAAACGACAATTAAAATAAATATTGTATGATGAAAAAGATTTTTGCATTAAGTTTACTTCTTAGTGTTTTTGCGAGTAGCAATATCGCACAAGAAACGCTTATTTATACCCATCAGGATATTCTGTTCAGTCAAGGCAGAGAACTTTTTAACCAACGGAAGTTTGCAGCTTCGTATCGCAATTTTGAAGAATTTCTGCAAAAAACTCCGGTTACAAAAGCGGGACAAATTCAAGAAGCCGAGTATTATATTGCTGCCAATGCCTATGAAATGAGGCAATTAGAAGCAGGACAAAAGTTGAAGGACTATTTGACAAAATATCCATACAGTCCTTTTATCGACAAAGCTAATCTGATGCTTGGTATGCTCGAATTCGACAAAAAGAAGTATGCGTCAGCCTTAACTTATTTCAATCAAGTTAATCCGAAACGACTAGGAAAAAGAGAGCAAGAAGACTTTTTGTTCACCAAGGGTTACGCTTTGTTAGAAACGAAAAATTACCAACAGGCATTGGTAATTTTCAAGGATTTGAAAAACAAAAAAACACGCTACGACTTATCTGCGACCTATTATTATGCTTATTCAGAGTATAGTTTAGGAAATTATGCGGCTGCCCTATCCGATTTTTTGGCAATTGAAGACAATCCTACTTACAAAAACATTGTACCTTATTATATTATACAAATATATTATGCTCAAAAGGAGTACGATAAACTCTACGAACGTGCTGATTTGTTATTGAAAAGTAATCCTGATAATAAAAATAATGCTGAGATTTATCGCATCATGGGCGAAATAGCTTATGGTAAAAATGAGTTTCAAAAAGCAATTGACTACTTCAAACAATATGAAAGTATCTCTCCGCAAGTTTTGCGTAACGATATGTATTTGATGGGTTTGTCCTATTATCAGACTAAAAACTGGGCGAATACCATACAGTATTTATCGAAAGTTACTACTGAAAAAGATGAAATGACCGAAAATGCTTACTTGCATATTGGGAATGCATACGTGAAACAAAACGATAAAACGAATGCTCGTTTGGCCTACGAAGCCGCTTTGAGAACCAATTTCAATAAAACTATCCGTGAAGAAGCGCTTTACAATTACGCATTGAGTACTTATGAAACTACTTCGGCGTTTGGTGAATCAATCAAGGCGTTTGAGCAATTTTTGAGCGAATTCCCCAATTCAAAATACATCAACAGTGCGTATGATTATTTGGCAACAGTCTACATGACTTCAAAAAATTATGAAGCTGCTTACCAGTCTATTATAAAAATTAAAAATCCAAACTCAAAATTAATAGAAACTAAACAGTATTTGCTTTACCAAATTGGTACGCAGTATTTTGCTCAGAACAATTACAATAAAGCCATTGAGAATTTCAGCCTTTCGCTTCAAAGTTCAAGTGTAGGAAAATACTCTGCCGAATGTTTGTATTGGCGTTCAGAAAGTTATTATCGTAGCAGTCAGCCGGATAAGAGTATTGCCGATTTGAAACAATTTTTCAATAATTCCAATTCGAGTGAAAGCATCAATTTCAAAATTGCCAATTATGCGATGGGTTATGCCTACTTCTCACAAAAGGATTACAGCGAAGCTTTACGGTGGTTTTTGAAATATAAAGATTTAGCAAGAAACAGCAAAGAGACAACTTATGCCGATGCCCTCAACCGAATTGGTGATTGTTATTTCAATGCTCGGAATTTTGCAGAAGCTGACTCTTATTACGCACAAGCCTCGTCGGTAAGTCCGAGCACAGGCGATTATGCATTATTCCAAAGTGCTTATGTAGCCGGTTTGCAAAAGAATTATACGACAAAAATCAATCGACTAGAAAGTTTAATCAATACCTATCCGAAATCGGAATATATTGATGATGCACTTTATGAAATGGGTCGATCTTACGTGATGTTAGAAAATAATTCGAAAGCAATTTTCACTTATCAAAAATTGTTGAGTTTAGAGCCTAATAGTCCGTTAGCTCGAAAAGCAGCACTCGAAATTGGATTGATTTATATGAATCAAAACAATTATGATCAAGCAATAGCAGCCTACAAAAAAGTGATTTCCTCCTATCCAGGTTCGGTGGAATCGTACACGGCTCTCGAAAGTTTAGAGTCGGTTTATATTGAGAAAAATGACGTAGCAACTTATTTAGCTTATACAAAAACGCTGAATATGAGTATAGGAAACAATTCAAAAAGCCGTGAGGATTCAATTTCGTATATCGCAGCCGAGAAACAATATATGAATGCCAATTATCCACAAGCAATAACTGGAATGCGCTCATATTTAACCAATTATTGCGGTGGAGGAAGATTTTGTGCAAATGCTCAATTCTATTTAGCTGATAGTTATTATCGAACCAACGACAAGACAAATGCACTTGCCGCTTATCAGACAGTACTTTTAATTGCAGGAAATCAGTTTATGAAAGAAGCCACATCTCGCAGTGCTGAAATCAGTTACGATAAAAAAGATTATTCCGCAGCGATGCAATACTTTAAACAACTTCAATATTTAGCTGAAACCTCAGAAGACCGGAATACAGCAAGATTGGGGGTTTTAAGGTCGAGTTATTACCTGAACGACCATCAAAACACGGTTACTATTGCCAATGAAATTATCAATGATTCAAAATCGACAACCGAATTGAAATTGGAAGCTCAGTACAACCGAGCAAAAGCCTATATTGCTTTGAATCAACCGATACAAGCATTGGCCGATTTGAAAATTACTTCGGTGGACACAAGAACTGCTTACGGAGCTGAATCGAAATACTTGTTGGCAAATTTGTATTTTGAACAAGGAAAATTGGCGGAAACTGAGAAAGAAGTGAATGATTTTGCCAAGAAAAACACACCTTATCAATATTGGTTAGCACGTAGTTTTGTATTATTGTCTGATGTATATATTCTTCAAAAGAATGATTTTCAGGCAAAACAATATCTGCTGAGTTTGCAAAAAAATTATACAACCGTCGATGATATTCAGACTCTTATCGCAGAAAGACTGAATGCAATTACCCAACGTGAAAACCAAAGAGTAATAAATTGATGCTATGAAACTGAACTATTTCAACCCAAAATTAATCAAGATGAATACTTCGAAATATATTATCCCAGTACTTTTGTTTTCCTCACTCTTGTCGATGGCACAAACTGTTGATAGGAATGTAACCGTAGAGCGTGAATATAAACCTGTGATTCAGGATGCAGGGAAAATCACTTCACTGCCAGCTATTGTTGAGCCTAATACGGAGAAAACAAAAGCCAATTATACGGAATTTAATCTACCGCTAACAGTTGGTCAAAACATTCAAAACCTTTCGGCGGCTGAACTTGAACTTGAAAAAAGGAAACAAGGAAAATCTGCATTTGTGAGATTAGGTGCCGGTAATTACCTGAATAATATGCTTGATTTTGCATTGCCAATTTTAAAAAAACCTGACATGCGATTAGACCTGAATGCCAATCATTTGGCGACATTTGGCGATAAAGCGCATTCTACAAGTGAAGCAAATATATTGTTTGATAATAATTATAATAAATCGAATTTTTATGCTGGACTTGGTGCAGGATACGAATATTTCAAATATTATGGCAACAATTTCAACCTTGCCGGAACACCTACTGATTTGGGTGATTTCCTTACTGGCAAGCAAGCTATTTTTGACGAACTGAATTTGGTAAGAGTAAACCGAACTCCACAAAGCTATACACTGAACCAAATTACGAACAGCAATGATTTCGATGTTTTTTGGCGATTCAACGCCTTTGTAGGTTTACAATCTTTACCCAATGCTGATGATTTGCGTTATCTGGGTGAAGTAAAGTTCAAAAGTTTTAATTCGCAACACGGATTGAAAGAAAATATCATTGAATCAAAAGCAAATTTCAACACAAGCTATGGCCGAAACCGCCTTGGGATAGACGTTAAGCTGCAAAATATGATGTATACCACCAATATGGTAAATCCAATTTTCAATGCTTGGGATGCATATTCAGTTTTCGAGATGAATCCATTTTACAGCTTCGAACGAAAAAATTGGAATCTTCGATTGGGTGTTAAGTCGAGTTTTTCGTTTGTGCATGGACGACCATTTAATCCTTCGCCAGATATTTTTGCAGAATGGAAAGCTGCTCCCAAATGGCTTGCTATTTATGGTGGTGTAGGCGGTGGATATCAAGTAAATACATTGGGCATGATGTTCAAAGAAAATCGGTATTTATTTTCTGATTTACGAGTGAAAGATACTTACACACCCGTGAGTCCGTACATAGGAATAAAAGTAAAACCAGCTTATAATGTATTGATTGATGCTTATTTGAAATACAATTATATTGACAATCAATATTTCCTTGTAAATAAAGATTATGCCTATTCACCTGTGCTATCTACTACTTCATTGGCAAGTAGAGATGAGTCAATCATTTACAGCAATCGTTTCAATGCGGTTTATAGCAAAGCGGCACATACACAAGTGGGTGTTAGAGCAAATTATAACCTCCGGAGTTTGATTAATATTCAATGGAAAGGAGCTTACAATCATTGGAAAGTGTATGATATTCCAACTGCATGGAATAAACCCAAGTTTGAATCTGATTTGGCTGCCGATGTTCGTTTAACGCGCAATTTGAATTTGACTACCAATGTGTTTTTCGAAAGCGAACGCTTTGCAAAAATTGGAAGTATGGATTTCAGGATGAAACCCAAAGTGGATGTCAACTTAGGTGCTTCCTATTCCTATTTGAACTGGCTGACTATTTTTGGAAAAGTCAATAACCTGATTAACAGCAAATATGAAGAATATTATGGTTACGAAGTTCAAGGTGTTAATTTTATGGTAGGGGCTGCGTTTTCGTTTTAAAAAAAGAGAATAAAATAATAATTCGTGAAAGCGAAGGTGAGTCCTGCATATTAGGGTATTTCCTTGTAGCTTTAGGTGGTTAGAAAATAGGTATGCCTAGTGTAAAAAAAATAAGATTGAGAGAAAGAAAACACTTACGTCCAATCAACCAACAAAAAATAGTAACTTTGTAGTATGAAAGAAAACTTGACAATAGACAAAGTGATTATTGAAGCTAAGACCTTTTGTAGAGCGCAATCAAAGACGCTAAACAAAGACTTATACGGAGTAACTGACGGCAAAGCAGTAGGTACTCATATTGAACATAAATTTCAACAACACCTGGCAGACAAATACGCATTAAAAATTGGATCATCGGCAAAAGGAATTGATTTACCATCGGTTGATATTGATATTAAAGTTACATCAATCAAACAACCACAATCTTCCTGTCCTTTTAAAGATGCCAAACAAAAAATCTATGGACT
>JBBSCW010000025.1:0-19088 GCA_038249855.1 Bacteroidales bacterium | reverse complement strand
TTACCAAAGTGGCCAACTGGGGCTGACTGTAACTCAGCTGTCTTTCGACTTCGGAGGTTCGAATCCTTCACTGCCCACGAAACAAATTTGAAATTTGAAAAATTTGAAAATTTGAGAATTAATTTCAAATTTTCAAACTATCAAATTTTCAAATTGTATTATGCGAAAGTAGCTCAGTTGATAGAGCATTAGCCTTCCAAGCTGAGGGTCGCGGGTTTGAGCCCCGTCTTTCGCTCTATAATGGAGAAATTCCTAGGATGAGTATCCATTTTATTGCTGTTGTAGCTCAGTGGTAGAGCACTTCCTTGGTAAGGAAGAGGTCGCGAGTTCAATTCTCATCAACAGCTCAACTTTGTAAGCTTTTATAAAACATATAAATTAATTATTAAATAATCTTTGAGTTATGGCAAAAGAAAAATTTGACCGGTCAAAACCCCACGTAAACGTTGGTACTATTGGTCACGTTGACCACGGTAAAACTACCTTGACCGCCGCAATTACTACAGTACTTGCAAGAAAAGGACTTTGTGAATTACGTTCGTTTGATTCTATCGATAATGCACCAGAAGAAAAAGAACGCGGTATTACTATTAACACTGCACACGTAGAATATCAAACTGCATTACGTCACTATGCACACGTTGACTGTCCAGGTCACGCCGATTACGTGAAGAACATGGTAACTGGTGCTGCTCAAATGGATGGAGCTATCATCGTAGTTGCTGCTACCGATGGTCCTATGCCACAAACACGTGAGCACATCCTATTGGCTCGTCAGGTAAACGTACCTCGTTTGGTTATTTTCATGAACAAATGTGATCAAGTTGATGACGAAGAAATGTTGGAATTGGTAGAAATGGAAATGCGCGAATTGCTTTCATTCTATGATTTCGATGGCGATAATACTCCTGTTATTCGTGGTTCAGCTCTTGGTGCTTTGAATGGCGTTCCAGAATGGGAAGAAAAAGTAATGGAATTGATGGATGCTGTTGATACTTGGATTTTATTACCAGAACGTGCAGTTGACAAACCTTTCTTGATGCCAGTTGAAGATGTATTCTCAATTACTGGTCGTGGTACAGTTGCTACAGGACGTATCGAAACAGGTAAGATCAAAACAGGTGAAGAAGTTCAAATCATTGGTTTAGGCGCAGGTGCATTGAAATCAGTTGTTACTGGTGTTGAGATGTTCCGTAAGATTCTTGATGATGGACAAGCAGGTGACAACGTAGGTTTATTACTTCGTGGTATCGACAAAGACAGCATCAAACGTGGTATGGTTGTTACGCACCCAGGAAAAGTAACTCCTCACACTACTTTCAAAGCTGCTGCTTATATCTTGAAAAAAGAAGAAGGTGGACGTCACACTCCATTCCACAACCGTTATCGTCCACAGTTCTATATCCGTACATTGGATGTAACAGGTGAAATCACTTTGCCAGAAGGAACTGACATGGTTATGCCAGGCGACAACCTGGAAATCACAGTAACTTTGATTTATCCAGTAGCTTGTAACGTAGGTCTTCGTTTCGCAGTTCGTGAAGGTGGACGTACAGTAGGTTCTGGTCAGATCACTGAATTAATGGACTAAAACCCCTAACCCCTAAAGGGGAATAAGGAAAATAAACAAAACTCTAGCCCCCCTTTAGGGGCTGGGGGAAATACGGGCGTAGCTCAGTTGGTAGAGCACTGGTCTCCAAAACCAGGTGTCGGGAGTTCGAGCCTCTCTGCCCGTGCAAATTCTATTTAAATTATGAACATAACTAACTATATCAAAGAGTCATATTCTGAACTCGTTCACAAAGTTTCATGGCCTACTAGCAAGGAACTTACTAACAGTGCAGTTGTAGTATTGATTGCTTCCATCATTATTGCATTGATAGTATGGATTATGGACTCAGGTTTTGAAGTAATCATGACATGGATCTACGGAAAACTGTCGTAAATTTTTAATTTAAGGAAGGAATAAAGAAGTGGCTGAAACAACAGATTTCAAGTGGTACGTAATGCGCGCCATAAGTGGTAAAGAGAACAAGGTTAAAGAGTATATTGAAAGAGAAATCAAAAACTCCGATCTTGGTCAATATGTTGCACAGGTACTTATCCCAACCGAAAAAGTTTACCAGATACGTAACGGCAAAAAAATTACAAAAGAACGTAGTTGCATGCCAGGATACATTCTGATTGAAGCTACCCTTACCGGAGAGATTGTTCATCGTCTGCGGAATACACCTAACGTAATGGGATTTTTGGAGGAAAAAAGTCATACACCTATACCAGTTCGCCAAGCAGAGGTAAACCGGATATTGGGTACTATGGACGACCTTCAGGAAACTGGCGAAGAAATGTTAACACCATACTTCGTTGGCGAAAACGTGAAAGTGATATTCGGTCCGTTTAGCGGATTCAGTGGATTGATTGAAGAAGTTAATTCTGAAAAGAAAAAGCTTAAGGTTATGGTTATGATTTTCGGACGGAAAACTCCGCTCGAATTAGCGTTTACGCAAGTAGAAAAGGAATAGATGCCGACCCTGTTACAAGTCGTGAAGAAATTCCCCTTTAACATCAAAAAATAAAACTATTATGGCTAAAGAGATTGCTGGACTTATTAAATTACAGATTAAAGGAGGGGCTGCAAACCCATCTCCCCCAGTAGGCCCTGCATTGGGATCTAAAGGGATCAATATTATGGAGTTTTGCAAACAATTTAATGCCAGAACCCAAGACAAAGCAGGTAAAATACTACCTGTTGTCATCACCTATTATACAGACAAATCATTCGAATTCGTAGTTAAAACACCTCCTGTTGCTATTCAATTATTGGAAGCTGCAAAATTAAAAGGTGGATCAGCTGAACCAAATCGTAAGAAGATAGCAGAACTAACTTGGGAACAAGTAAGTACTATAGCCCAAGACAAGATGGTGGATTTGAATTGCTTTGAATTAAATGCAGCTATGAAAATGGTTGCAGGTACAGCAAGAAGTATGGGTATCACCATAAAAGGTGCTTTTCCAGGTAATAATTAATTAACACTTCAATTACAATGAGTAAACTGACAAAAAATCAAAGGTTAGCTTTAGAGAAAATTGAAGCAGGAAAGACCTATTCTCTCAAAGAAGCGGCAGACTTGGTGAAAGAAATTTCAACCTCGAAATTCGATGCTTCTGTTGATATTGATGTACGCTTAGGCGTTGACCCACGTAAGGCGAATCAAATGGTTCGTGGCGTAGTATCTTTGCCAAACGGCACAGGTAAGCAAGTGAGGGTTCTAGCATTATGTACTCCCGATCAAGAAGCTGCGGCAAAAGAAGCCGGTGCTGAATTTGTAGGGCTCGATGAATATATCGAAAAAATAAAAGGAGGCTGGACAGACGTTGATGTAATCATCACAATGCCTGCTATCATGGGTAAATTAGGAGCTTTAGGTCGTGTTCTCGGTCCACGTGGATTGATGCCAAACCCTAAAAGTGGTACTGTTACCAACGAAATAGCAAAAGCAGTAAAAGAAGTAAAACAAGGAAAAATCGACTTTAAAGTTGATAAATATGGTATCGTTCATACTTCGGTAGGAAAAGTATCATTTACCGCTGATCAACTTATCGGTAATGCCAAAGAATTTATTTCTACTTTGATGAAACTGAAACCGACATCTGCTAAAGGTACTTATGTGAAGAGCATTTATCTTTCAAGCACAATGAGTGCGGGTATTAAAATCGACCCAAAATCAGTTGACGAATAAAATTAAAAGTTTATGAAAAAGGAAGATAAAAGTACAATTATATCCCAACTTGAAGCTACTATCAATGAGTACGCTCACTTCTATTTAACTGACATTGGGGGCTTAAATGCAGCTCAAACAAGTGAATTAAGAAGAGTGTGTTACAAACAAGATATTAAGCTTGTGGTTGTAAAAAACACATTGTTACAAAAAGCATTAGAAAACTCTACGATAAATTTCGGTGAATTATATGGTTCGCTGACTGGAGAAACATCTATGATGCTTTCGAATATAGGTAATGCTCCTGCTAAAGTTATTGAAGACTATAGCAAGATCAAAAGCAACAAGCTTAAAAAACCTGTACTCAAAGCTGCTTATGTAGAACAAAGTTTCTATATCGGAGCAGATCAGTTAGATGCTTTGAAACATATCAAGAGCAAAAACGAACTTTTGGGCGAACTTATTGGATTACTCCAATCGCCTGTCAAGAACGTTGTGTCCGCACTCCAATCAGGAGGAAATACTATCCACGGCGTGTTAAAAACATTGGCCGAAAGATAATTTCACTTTATCAAAATTATTAAAAAATAAAATCATAAAAAATAAAATAAAATGGCAGATTTGAAAGCTTTTGCAGAACAATTGGTTAACTTAACAGTTAAAGAAGTAAATGAGTTAGCTCAAATTTTGAAAGAAGAATATGGTATCGAACCCGCTGCTGCAGCTGTTGCTGTTGCTGGAGGTCCTGCAGCTGCTGCTGAAGTAGTTGAAGAAAAATCTTCTTTTGATGTAGTATTGAAAGCCGCCGGTGCTAATAAATTAGCGATCGTTAAATTAGTTAAAGAATTAACAGGTCTTGGCTTGAAAGAAGCTAAAGATTTAGTTGATGCAGCCCCTTCAGTAATTAAAGAAGGTGTTACAAAAGACGAAGCAGAAGCCTTGAACAAAGCATTGTCCGAAGGCGGAGCTGAAGTTGAACTTAAATAAAAATTCACCTGAATATCAGGCTTTTGGTTTAGATTCCCTCTACAAGAGGGAGTCTAAACCTTTTCTTGTCTATAAAATAATTGAGTTCACCGCATCCAAATAAACTCTTTGAAAATGTCTTCAATTACCAAAAATAAAAGAATAAATTTTGCTTCTATTAAAAATCAATTGGAATATCCTGATTTTTTAGAAGTACAATTAAAATCTTTTCAAGACTTTTTTCAGATGGACACCGCTCCTGAAAAAAGAAAAACCGAAGGTTTGTATAAGGTTTTTTCCGAAAACTTTCCTATAGCTGATACAAGAAACAACTTCATACTCGAATTTCTCGACTATTTTGTCGACCCACCACGTTATTCGCTTGAAGAATGTATTGACCGAGGTCTTACATACAGTGTTCCTCTCAAAGCAAAATTAAAATTATATTGTACCGACCCCGATCACGAAGATTTTGACACCGTGATTCAGGATGTTTATTTAGGTCCAATTCCATACATGACTCCTAAAGGCACTTTTGTAATCAATGGTGCCGAACGTGTTATCGTATCGCAACTTCACCGCTCTCCGGGTGTATTCTTCGGACAGAGCATACATGCTAATGGTACTAAATTGTATTCAGCACGTATCATTCCTTTCAGAGGATCGTGGATTGAGTTTGCTACCGATATCAACAACGTGATGTATGCATACATCGACCGTAAAAAGAAATTACCCGTAACTACTTTGCTACGGGCTATTGGTTTTGAAAGTGATAAAGACATTCTTGAAATTTTCAACTTGGCTGAGGAAATCAAGGTGAATAAAACAGCATTGAAAAAAGCTGTTGGTCAAAAATTAGCTGCACGCGTTCTGAAAACATGGGTTGAGGATTTCGTGGATGAAGATACTGGCGAAGTTGTAAGTATTGAGCGTAACGAAATTATTATCGACCGCGAAACAGTACTTGAACCTCATCACATCGATGAAATTATTGAATCAGGTTCGCAAGCCATTTTATTACACAAACCAGATGCAAATCAACATGATTTTGCAATCATTTACAATACACTTCAAAAAGATCCAAGTAATTCGGAAAAAGAAGCAGTATTATATATTTACCGACAATTGCGTAATGCAGTTCCGGCTGATGATTCAACTGCTCGCGAAGTAATCAATAATTTATTCTTCTCTGAAAAACGTTATGATTTAGGTGATGTTGGCCGTTTCCGTATCAATAGGAAATTAGGTTTAAATACCAGTCCTGACACTAAAGTACTGACCAAAGAAGATATTATTGAAATTATCAAATTCTTAATTGAATTGATTAATTCAAAGAAGGATGTTGATGATATTGACCACTTAAGCAACCGTCGTGTACGTACCGTTGGTGAGCAATTATTCAATCAGTTTGGTGTAGGACTTTCACGTATGGCTCGTACTATTCGCGAACGTATGAATGTGCGCGACAATGAAGTATTTACTCCGATTGACTTGATCAATGCGAAAAGTATTTCATCTGTTATCAATTCATTCTTCGGAACAAATGCACTTTCTCAGTTTATGGATCAACAAAATCCATTGGCCGAGATAACTCACAAACGTCGTATGTCAGCTCTCGGGCCAGGCGGTCTGTCGCGTGAGCGTGCTGGATTTGAGGTTCGTGACGTACATTATACCCACTATGGTCGTTTGTGTCCAATCGAAACTCCTGAAGGTCCGAATATCGGATTGATTTCATCACTTTGTATTTATGCTAAAATCAATGAATTAGGTTTTATTGAAACTCCATATAGAAAAGTTGAAAATTCAAAAGTTGATTTAACTCCTAGCGGTGTAGAATATTTTACTGCTGAAGAAGAAGAAGATTTAACTGTTGCACAAGGTAATGCCCCATTGAACGCAGATGGTACATTTATACGTACAAAAGTAAAATCTCGTTATGGAGCTGACTTCCCAGTTGTTTCCCCTTCTGAGGTAAATTTAATGGACGTTTCTCCATCGCAGATTGCTTCAATTGCAGCAGCTTTGATTCCATTCCTCGAACATGATGATGCTAACCGTGCATTGATGGGTTCGAATATGATGCGTCAAGCAGTTCCATTGTTACGTTGCGAAGCTCCTATCGTCGGAACGGGTATCGAAGCACAGTTAATACGTGACTCACGTACTCAGATTACGGCCGAAGGTAATGGTATTGTTGAATATGTAGATGCAAATTGTATCAAAATAAGGTACGAAAGGACAGATGATGAGGAGTTTGTAAGTTTCGACACTGCACTAAAAGAATATAAATTACCTAAATTCCAGAAAACGAACCAAAATACTACTATCGACTTACGTCCAACTGTTCGTAAAGGCGATAAGGTAAAAGCCAATATGATTTTAACCGAAGGTTACTCTACTGAACAAGGTGAGTTAGCTATTGGGAAAAATCTTAAAGTGGCCTTTATGCCTTGGAAAGGTTATAATTTCGAGGATGCTATCGTTATCAACGAAAGAGTTGTGCGTGAGGATGTTTTCACTTCGATTCACGTTGTAGAACAATTGTTGGATGTACGTGAAACCAAACGTGGTGTTGAAGAATTCACTTCTGATATTCCAAATGTTAGCGAAGAAGCAACAAAAGATTTGGACGAAAACGGTATCATTCGTATTGGAGCAAGAATTGTTCCTGGAGATATCATAATTGGAAAGATTACACCCAAAGGTGAATCGGATCCTTCGCCAGAAGAAAAATTATTGCGTGCTATTTTCGGCGATAAAGCCGGTGATGTAAAAGATGCTTCATTGAAAGCAACTCCATCATTATCAGGGGTTGTCATCGGTAAACGCATGTATTCTAAATCGCAGAAAAATCGCAAATCGAAATTGGCCGACAAAGCTGTTCTACCACGTTTGGACGAAGAGTTTGAAGCACAAGCAAGCATTTTACGCGAAACATTAATCGAAAAAATGATGATTCTGTTGGATGATAAAACATCTGCTGGAATTAAAGATTTCTTAGGAACAGATATAGTTTCACGCAATAGCAAGTTTACAATTGAACGTTTACGCGAAATTGATTATTCAAGTATTCAATTGAACAAGTGGACTAATGATAGTCAGAAAAATGAGCTTGTTAAAAAATTGATAATGAATTATTTGAGAAAATACAAGGAATTGGATGCTCAAATAAAACGTCAAAAATTCAATATCACAATCGGTGATGAACTACCTAATGGTATTATCCAGATAGCCAAAGTATATATTGCTAAAAAACGTAAAATCCGTGTTGGTGATAAAATGGCTGGTCGTCATGGTAACAAAGGTATAGTTTCAAGAATTGTACGTCAGGAAGATATGCCTTTCCTTGCGGATGGAACTCCCGTTGATATTGTATTAAACCCTCTTGGTGTACCTTCTCGTATGAACTTAGGGCAGATTTTCGAAACTGTTTTAGGTTGGGCAGGTAAAGAATTAGGTGTTGAATTTGCAACTCCAATTTTTGACGGTGCTAACATTGAAGACTTAAATGCTTGGACTGAAAAGGCAGGACTTCCAATGTACGGTAAAACTTATTTGTATGACGGTGGAACTGGTGAACGATTTGACCAAACTGCAACTGTTGGTGTTATTTACATGCTGAAACTCGGTCACATGGTTGAGGATAAAATGCATGCTCGTTCGATAGGACCATATTCTTTAATTACTCAACAGCCACTTGGAGGTAAAGCTCAATTTGGAGGTCAGCGTTTTGGAGAAATGGAAGTTTGGGCACTAGAAGCATTTGGTGCTGCTCATATCTTACAAGAAATATTGACGGTCAAATCCGATGATGTTTTGGGTAGAGCAAGAACTTACGAAGCTATCGTTAAAGGTGACCCAATGCCTGCAGCTGGTATTCCAGAATCGCTCAATGTATTGTTACATGAGCTTCGCGGACTTGGACTTAGCATAAATTTAGATTAGATAATATTCTAAAATCCCCCTCCACGATAGCAATCTGGAGGGGACTTTTAGTCAAGTTTTTTAATCTAGGAACCAATTGTAAATTATCAATTGTAAATTGTAAATCAAAAAAAAGTTATGGCTTTTAAAAATGATAATAAGGTAAAAGGTAGTTTTAACAAAATCTCAATAGGACTTGCATCGCCCGAAGAAATATTAAAATTATCGAGTGGAGAGGTTCTCAAACCTGAAACTATCAATTACCGTACCTACAAACCTGAACGTGATGGTTTATTCTGCGAGCGCATTTTCGGTCCTACCAAGGATTTTGAATGTCATTGCGGTAAATACAAACGCATCCGTTACAAAGGCATTGTATGCGACCGTTGTGGCGTAGAAGTAACTGAGAAAAAAGTTCGCCGCGAACGTATGGGACACATTCAATTAGTTGTTCCAGTAGCACATATTTGGTATTTCCGTTCGTTGCCTAATAAAATAGGTTACTTATTGGGTATGCCAACCAAAAAATTAGATTCAATCATTTATTACGAAAAATATGTGATTATTCAAGCTGGAATAGCTGATAATCAAGAAAATATCGTAAATAACGAAATGATTACCGAAGAGGAATATCTTGATATATTGGAATCATTACCACGCGAAAATCAACAACTTGACGATAGCGATCCCAATAAGTTTATTGCTAAAATGGGTGCAGATGCTATTCACGACTTATTGAGCCGCTTGGACTTAGATGTTCTTTCGTACGACTTGCGTCACCGTGCCAATAACGACACATCGCAACAGCGTAAGAATGAAGCACTGAAACGCCTACAAATCGTAGAATCTTTCCGTGCTTCGAGATTGCGTAACAAACCCGAATGGATGATAGTGAAAATTGTTCCTGTTATCCCACCGGAATTGCGTCCTTTGGTTCCATTAGATGGTGGACGTTTTGCAACTTCAGATTTGAATGATTTATATCGCCGTGTAATTATTCGTAATAATCGTTTAAAACGATTGATTGAAATAAAAGCTCCAGAAGTAATTTTGCGTAATGAAAAACGTATGCTTCAAGAATCGGTGGATTCATTGTTTGACAACTCTCGCAAGTCAAGTGCTGTTAAAACTGACGCCAATCGTCCATTGAAATCTCTTTCAGACTCATTGAAAGGTAAACAAGGACGTTTCCGTCAAAACTTATTAGGTAAACGTGTGGATTATTCGGCTCGTTCGGTAATCGTTGTTGGGCCAGAATTAAAAATGCACGAATGCGGTTTGCCAAAAGATATGGCTGCCGAATTATATAAACCATTTGTAATCCGTAAATTAATTGAACGCGGAATTGTAAAAACGGTAAAATCGGCCAAGAAAATAGTTGACCGCAAAGACCCAGTGATTTGGGACATTTTAGAGTACGTGATGAAAGGACATCCAGTATTACTAAACCGTGCCCCTACTCTTCACCGCTTGGGAATTCAGGCTTTCCAGCCAAAAATGATAGAAGGAAAAGCGATTCAGCTTCACCCACTTTCGTGTACAGCTTTCAATGCCGACTTTGATGGTGACCAGATGGCAGTTCATTTACCACTAGGCAATGAAGCCATTCTTGAAGCACAAATGCTGATGCTTGCTTCTCACAATATTCTTAATCCAGCGAATGGTGCGCCTATTACAGTTCCTTCACAGGACATGGTTCTTGGTTTGTATTATATTACCAAACCACGTATTGGTTCAATGGGCGAAGGCTTAATTTTCTATTCTCCTGAAGAAGCAGAAATTGCTTACAATGAGGGGAAAGTTGATTTGCACTCTTGGATTAAAGTGAAAACAGACGATTTAAACGACAACGGAGAAATAGTAAAAAAAATAATTGAAACTACTGTTGGTAGAATTTTATTCAACAAAAGCGTTCCTGCAGAAGTTGGATATATCAACGAGTTACTTTCTAAAAAATCCTTACGTGATATTATTGGTAACGTAATTGATAAATGCGGCGTTGCACGTACAGCTGAGTTCCTTGATGATATTAAGGACTTAGGATATAGCATGGCATTCAAAGGAGGATTATCGTTTAACTTAGGTGATATTATTATTCCACCAGAAAAAGAGACTTTAGTTAAAGAAGGAAATGCCGAGGTTGAAGAAATCCTGAATAACTATAACATGGGTTTTATTACCTTCAAGGAACGTTACAACCAGATTATTGATACTTGGACACATGTCAATTCAAAATTATCTAATATTTTGATGAAGCAACTTTCAAGCGATAATCAAGGATTCAACTCCGTTTATATGATGTTGGACTCTGGTGCTCGTGGATCGAAAGAACAGATTCGTCAGTTGTCAGGTATGCGTGGTTTGATGGCAAAACCTCAAAAATCAGGTGCCGAAGGTGGACAGATTATTGAGAACCCTATTTTGTCGAACTTTAAAGAAGGACTTTCAGTGTTAGAGTATTTTATCTCTACTCACGGTGCTCGTAAAGGTTTGGCGGATACGGCTTTGAAGACTGCCGATGCTGGTTACTTAACCCGACGTTTGGTGGATGTATCGCAAGATGTGATTATCAATGAAGACGATTGTGGAACTTTACGTGGACTAATTGCAACTGAAATGAAGAATAACGAAGAAGTAGTTTCTTCGCTTTATGAAAGAATTTTGGGACGTGTATCCGTACATGATATTCAACATCCACTTACAGGAGAACTTATTGTATCGTCAGGTCAACAAATTACAGAATTAGTTGCTAAACAAATTCAAGAATCACCTATCGAAAGAGTTGAAATTCGTTCGGTATTGACTTGCGAATCGAAAAAAGGTGTTTGTGCTAAATGTTATGGTAGAAACTTGGCTACCAACAAAATGGTACACATGGGTGAGGCAGTTGGTGTTATTGCAGCTCAATCGATTGGAGAACCTGGTACACAGCTTACTTTGCGTACTTTCCACGTCGGTGGTGTTGCATCGAATGTTGGAACTGAGTCGAAAATCGTTTTACGCTATGACGGTAGAATTGAATTTGACGAATTACGTACTGTTGACGCTATTGACAAAACAAATACATATCAGGTAGTGGTAAGCCGTTTGGCTGAAATGCGTGTAATTGATACCAACACAGGTATTGCATTAACTACCCAAAATATCCCTTACGGATCGAAACTATATATCAAAGAGAATGAAATGGGGAAAAAAGGCACACTCGTTTGCGAATGGGATCCTTTTAATGCCGTAATTATTGCCGAAGATGATGGTAAGATAGAATTTGAAGATGTTATTGAAAATCAAACATTTAAAACTGAAACCGATGAGGCGACAGGCTTGAAGGAAAAGATTATCGTAGAATCGAAAGACCGTAATAAAGTACCGAGTGCTAATATTATTGATAAAAATGGTACAAGTTTACGTACTTACAATTTACCAGTAGGTGCCCACTTGGTATTGGACAATGGCGATAAAATCAAAACTGGTCAAATGTTGGTTAAGATTCCACGTGCAGTTGGTAAAGCTGGTGATATCACGGGAGGTCTTCCACGTGTTACCGAATTATTCGAAGCGCGTAATCCATCTAACCCTGCTGTAGTAGCCGAAATTGATGGTGAAGTTAACTTCTTGAAAATCAAACGAGGTAACCGAGAAGTTAGTGTAACTTCAAAAACCGGTGAAGTCAAAAAGTACATGATTCCTTTATCGAAACAAATTCTGGTTCAGGAAAACGACTTTGTACGTGCTGGCACTCCGCTTTCGGATGGCGCAACAACTCCTTCAGATATTTTGCTGATAAAAGGACCAACAGCGGTTCAAGATTATATTGTAAACGAAGTTCAGGACGTTTATCGTCTTCAGGGTGTGAAAATTAATGACAAACACTTTGAGGTTATCGTTAGACAAATGATGCGTAAGGTAGAAATTCTTGAACAAGGTGATACCCGTTTTCTTGAAAAACAAATCGTTGACAAAAACGACTTTATGGAAGAAAACGACCGTATTTGGGGCAAAAAAGTAATTTTGGACGGTGGTGATTCTGCTACCTTGAAACCAGGACAAATTATCACAGCTCGTAAGTTGCGCGATGAAAATAGTGTACTTAAACGCCGTGATATGAAATTGGCAGAAACTCGGGATGCAATTGCAGCAACTTCAAATCAGATTTTGCAAGGTATTACCCGTGCAGCTTTACAGACAAGCAGCTTTATGTCGGCAGCTTCGTTCCAGGAAACTACGAAAGTATTGAACGATGCAGCTATCAATGGAAAAGTTGACAGATTAGAAGGATTGAAAGAAAATGTAATTTGTGGACATTTAATTCCAGCCGGAACTGGTCAACGCAACTTAGATAAAATTGTGGTTTATTCGAGAGATGAATACGAAAAGAAAGCAGATGCCCGTAGAAATGTACTTGACATGGAAGAAGGAAATTCTGAGGAATAGTTTCGTAGTTTAATAATAATTTGAAAGGATTTTTGGTTCGAATGACCAAAAATCCTTTTTTTTATTCGGTCATTTCGCCACAAATACTTTTACTGAGCTTTAATTTAATTTCATCTAAATTTGTTGATTCTCCCATCAGGTACATCAATTTAGTGATGATGGCCTCAATGGTGCAGTCGTTTGCACTGATTACACCAGCAGTTACAAGGTTTAAGCTGGTTTCATACCGACCCATTTCTACTGACCCAGTACTACATTGACTTCGGTTGACTATAATAATGCCCTTTTCAATGGCTACTTTTAATTCTTGATAAAACCAATCATATCTCGGTGCATTACCACTTCCAAAACTTTCGAGTACTACTGCTTTGATATCAGGGATATTTAAAATGGCATGTACAGTTGCTTGAGTAATTCCTGGGAAAATTTTAAGAATAGCAACTTGTTGGTTGAATATGGTATTAAGCGCTAAATTCGTATCGGGTTCAGGATAATGAATATATGAGCGGAAATACTTGATGTGGACTCCCGCTTTTGCCAACGGTGGGTAATTATAGGAGTTGAATGCGTTGAAATGTTCGGCATTTTTCTTAGTAGTCCTGTTTCCTCTGAAAAGTGTGTCTTCAAAAAATATGCACACTTCTGGCACTATCGCCTTACCATCTTCGTAAGTCGTGGCTATTTCAATGGCAGTCAAAAGATTTTCTTTCGCATCGGAACGCATCATTCCAATAGGTAATTGGGAACCAGTCAAAATAACAGGTTTGGCAAGATTTTCAAGAATAAAACTCAGTGCTGAAGCCGTATAAGCCATTGTATCTGTCCCATGAAGAATAACAAATCCATCAAAATCAGCATAGTTTTCTTGAATTGTTAGTGCTATTTTTTTCCAAGATTCGGGATCAATATCCGAAGAATCAATCAATGGATCGAAAGGAATACTTTTAATATCGACTCCAGTTTGTTTTAGTTCTGGCAAATATTCAATTAATCGTTCAAAATCAATTGGATATAAAGCACCCGTAGCTGGATTTTCTGCCATGCTGATGGTTCCACCCGTGAATATTAAAAGTACTGAATGCTGATTTTTCACTTGAATACAGTTTTGAAATTGTAGGACAAAGATAATATATTTTCAAATGGGAACAGCGAAATACTTACAAAATGCTTGATATTAACTAAATAGAACTGAATAATATATTATTTTGTAGGCAATATAGCGCCTAAATATGTCAAAATGAAAGTAAATCATATATTTGCACTATGGTTTCATTATTGAAAAACAATGTTGACAACAAAATTTAATTTATAAAGACCTTTGCGAACTAAAAACATAGAAATACGGGAAAAATAATCTCAGAAGTTGAGTGTTTATTGATTTCCAATTGTTTGCTTCAATTCTAATGCTAGAGATGTTTAAATTGACATATTTATTCAATTTTAATCAAGTATGAGAATATATTTTCAATATACGTTTCATAAGTTTGCAGAATTAATACTATATTTGTTGTTACTTAAAAAGACATAGAACAGCTGTAAAAACACTAATTCATTGGCTGTATAAATCTTGTATTTATTTTTTAAGGATTTATAGTTTAATATAATAAAACAATCAAAATGCGAGTATTAATTACAGGTGCGACTGGCAATGTTGGATATGAAGTGATTCGGTATATTAAATTGCATAACACAACAAATCAGATAGTTGTGGGCGCGAGAAACATTGACAAAGCACATAAGCAATTTCAGCAGATACCCGATTTAGAGTTTGTGAAATTTGATTTCGAGGATCAAACTACTTTTGCCGAATCATTGAAAGGAATTGACAGGGTGTTTTTGCTCCGTCCACCGCATATCTCTGATATAGAGAAGTATTTCAGACCGCTGCTCGAAAACATGAAAACAATTGGGATTCAGGATATTGTATTTCTGTCGGTGCAGGGGGCAGAGAAAAGTAAAGTGATACCTCATAACAAAATAGAAAAACTGATTAAGGAATTAGGTTTTAATTATATCTTTTTACGTCCCAGTTATTTTATGCAAAACCTAACAACAACATTACTGGATGACATCAGCACTAAACGACAGATACTACTTCCAGCAGGTAGTGCAAAATTCAATTGGGTTGACATAGAGAATATTGCCGAAGTTGCAGCAATACTTTTAGAGAAATTTTCTGCGTATAAAAATCAGGCATACGAACTTACAGGGTATGAAAATGAGAATTTTAGTCAGGTAGTCAGAACAATGAATGAAGTATTGGATAGTCCAATAGAATATGTAAACATAAATCCTTTCAAATTTTTCCGATTGAAAACGAAAGAGGGTATGAAACGAGCTATGATTATCGTAATGATAATGCTGCATTTATTGCCTAGATTTCAGAAACCACCCCTAATTTCCGATTTTTACGAAAGAATAACAGGGAAAAACCCAACTGATTTAAAGGATTTTATCATGCGAGAGAGAAATAAACTCAAAAGCAAACAGTAAAATTAATGATACAAAATAACAAATACCGAACATTGCTAAATAGCAGACTGAAACTGATTATAGTTTCGGTCTATATTGGCGTAGCAATAGTCCAAGCTCAAATCCCAACGGGATATTACGACGCTGCTTTCAGGAAAAAGAACGCAGAACTGAAAACTACTTTACATTTAATAATTTATCCACATACGCAATTAGAGTATTATGGATTAGCTACTTCTTTTCGCACTTCCGATTGGCACCCCGGAGGTTACTATTGGGATATGTACTCCAATACAAAACGTACTTCGTGGAGTGGATTGAACCGCGAACACAATATGCCCAAGAGTTGGTTTGGAGTTAGTTCAGAGGAAGTAAATACTTGGCCAATTGGCACCGATTTACATAATCTTTATCCTTCTGATGCTACTGCAAACAGTGCAAAATCGAACTATGCTCTCGGAGTGGTTGGTAGCAGTCCAATTTTCTCCAACGGTGTTGTGAAGGTTGGAAAAAATATTTATCCAGGTTATTCAGGAACTGTATTCGAACCGGCTGACGAATATAAGGGCGACTTTGCCCGCGACTATATGTATATGGTTACTTCTTACGAAGATTATTCGACTAAATGGCAAAGTACAGGTACTACAAGCATGTTGAACAACAATACTTATCCAGTATTCAAGCCTTATGCAGTGAATCTTTTATTGGAATGGGGCAATAATGACCCAGTAAGCGAGAAAGAAATTAATAGGAATAATGCTGTGTATCAATTGCAAGGAAATAGAAATCCATTTATTGATTTTCCAGTTTTGTCGGAATATATTTGGGGTAAGTACATGGATGAGGTTTGGAATGGGAGCGATATAAATCCTGATATTGACAAAAGATTAATTGTAAGTTATTTGCAGAGCGAAAAGAAATTATTCGTTAAATTGTACGCTTCAAGCTCCACACTTTTTTATATTTACTCCGTAGATGGAATAATGCTACTGGCTGGGAATGAAATAGATGCTGAATCAAAAATTGATGTATCACCCTTAAAGAAAGGCATGTATATATTGAAAATTTACACAGCTGATACAAGAAGAACTGCTAAATTTATTGTGACATAATTGGACATCCGAATCATGTTATTAAAAGTCTTTTCTTCTGACTCAAACTATTTTCTTTTAAAATTTGTTTCATAAATAGATTGAAAATTAGTATTTTAAATTAATATTACTGTATATGAAAACACAACTTTTGCGAGTTTACAAATACTCGATTCTTATTGCCATTTTATCGTTGTTTTTAGTTCTGATGGTGCAACCGGTCTTAGCTTCTGATGCTGAGCCTTCGGTCGAGTTTATTGAATATAAAGCCATAGTTATCGACAAAGTTACTGGAAAAACGCTACCGTTTAGTAATGTCATTTTGCAGGGAACAAATATTGCTACCATCACAAATACTGAGGGTGAATTTTCATTAAAAGTACCTTCTACAATAAAGAATCCCAAAATTTCGATTCGGTATATGGGATATAAAAACAAGTTGATTTCTTTAACTGAATTATCGACACAGGGCGATAAAATTGAATTACAGCCCATCGCCTTGGAGCTGCCCGAAATTAGTGTCATTTCAAAAGATGCCGTTGCGTTGGTTGAGGCCATGATGAATAAAATAGGCGATAATTATCCAACTTCCGAAATGCTTATGACAGCATTTTATCGTGAAACCATTAAGAAAAACAAAAGCTATGCGTCCTTGTCGGAGGCTGTAGTAGATGTTTATAAACAATCGTATAGGAATGATTATAAATCGGACTTGGTAAAATTGTACAAGGCGAGAAAACAAACTGATTACAACAAAGTTGACACATTGGTCTTTAAATTAATGGGTGGTCCATTCAATTGTCTGTATCTTGATGTTATGAAAAATCCAACATTGATCTTTACCGATAAAATGACGAAGAATTACGATTTCAGTTTCGATAGATCGACCCGCATGGACAATCGGCTTATTTATATTGTTGATTTTAAGCAGAATAAAGACTATCCTGAACCACTTTATTTTGGAAAATTATATATAGATGCGCAGAGTTTGGCTTTGAAAACGGCCATTTTCAGTTTGAATATCGAAAATAGAGAAGCATCGACCAATATGTTTGTAATTAAAAAGCCACTCAATGCTAGGGTATACCCGGTGCAGGCCGATTATCGAGTAGACTATACCGAAAACGATGGTAAATGGTATTACAGTTATAGCCGTGTCGATTTAGGTTTGCGAATCAACTGGAAGCGGAAATTATTTAACACGACTTATTATGCTACTGTGGAAATGGCTATAACTGATCGTAAATTAATGACCGATGAGAAATCTATTCGCTACAAGGAAAGAATGAAACCTTCAGTAATTATCAGCGATGAATCGAATGGATTTTCTGAACCAGATTTTTGGGGAGAATATAACGTAATTGAACCTGAAAGATCGATTGAGTCAGCCATCAAGAAAATTCAGAGAAATTTAGAGAAAAAATAATTGATTTATGCTCCATATTTACCGTGCTTCGGCGGGTTCGGGTAAAACCTACCAACTTACCAAAGATTATATTCATTTGTTGTTCCGGTCGAAAACAGAAAATGGGCATCGACATATTTTGGCGGTAACCTTTACCAATAAGGCTACCGACGAAATGAAAAGTCGGATTCTAAATGATTTATATGCTATTGCTCAGGGTCAGAAACCTGATTTGAGAGCAGGACTGATGGACGAATTTAGCTTGACAGAAGAAGCGGTAAATCTACGGGCTAAAAAAATTCTAATCTCCATTCTACACGATTTTTCCTCTTTTTCAATTAGCACCATCGACCGTTTTTTTCAACAAATCATTCGTTCATTTGCACGCGAAATAGGCGTTCATGGTGGCTACAACCTTGAACTCGATAGCGATACTACGCTTCAACAATCGGTAGATAATTTGTTTTTGGGATTATCAAATCCTGATAATAAACAGTTGCTTAATTGGTTGACTCAATTTGCCGAAGACAGAATAGAACATTCTGAAAATTGGAATCCAAGGCGGAGTATTGAGATGTTAGGTAAGGAAATATTCAAAGAAAACTACCAGCATAAAGCCGAAGAAACCAATACGAAATTACACAATAGAGAATTCTTAACTTCCTACAAGGCCAAACTTCGCAAAATTATTACTGATTTTGAGGATAAAACTAAAACAACTGCCAACGGGGCATTAAAAGTCATTGATGACTACGGACTAACTCCCGAAAGTTTCAAGGGAGGAACTCGCTCCTCGATGAAAACCTTGTTCAAGATTCTGGATGGTAAATATGAAGTAACAGATACTTTTATTGCTATGTCGGAAGAATGTGATAATTGCTATGCCAATAAGACTCCCAATGCTATACAACAAGCTATAACTACAGCTTATAATGGTGGATTGCAGTCGAAACTCCAATTGATAGTGGAATGTGTACAGAAAGACATTGTATATTTCAATTCAGCTGCTATTATCCTGAAGAACATCAACACTTTAGGAATTCTAACCGACTTAGCATTTCAGATTAAAAACCTGAC
>JBBSCW010000024.1:0-19157 GCA_038249855.1 Bacteroidales bacterium | reverse complement strand
TATTACTGATTGCAAATATAAAGAAAATATACAAATAGATAAGAAATTTGAAAACTTGTCTTCAAAACTATCACTATTGATTTGTCGTTTTTGTCAACCTTTTAAATAACAGTCTTAAAAACTTGGAAGTTAATTAATTTTGGTGAGCGAAAACGGGGATAAAATACTAAGAAGTTAGTGGTAGTACTAAAAACTGATTTAGTTAACTATTATATATCATAGTTTGAAGCGTTTTACGATATGGCAAAAGAGTTTAGGTGAAACTTTCAATGCTATTTTGATTTTTTTACTATTTCTACATCCATAAAAGTTAAATTATTTGTAATTGAGCTTTTTAACTACAACATAATACTTGTTAATTTTCCCCTTCAGAGTTGGGTTTTATTTTCAAATTCTCCATGAAGTTATAATTCTGATTATCTGGGGCATTTGTTTTTCCAGCTCCTATTTGCAATAGTGCATCCAACTCAGTCCAATAGTTTTGATATACTGAACGAGGGAAACAATTATTTTTCATACAAACAGAGGCAGCCAATCCAACTACTTCACCCATCATGGCAGTCGTTCTCATTACTCGCACGGTACCTAAAGCTATGTGAGAAACACTGATGTTCCTTCCTGCCATAAAAAGATTGTTAATATTTCTGGAATAAAAACATCGATAGGGAATAGGATAAGGATAGATTTTGGTGTGTTTTGCAATCGATTTAAATTCTTCGCCTGGAAAATTCTTGGTATTCAAGGGGTCAGGGTAATGTAAATCTACTGTCCAAGTAGTAGCAGCAGTACCATCAAGATATTCCACATAATTATCTAAATCATTCTGATTTAAAACGATATCGCCTAACAACCGCCGACTTTCTCTTTTTCCGCCTATATATGCTACCCAACTCAATTCGTAAGTTTTAAATTTTGAATTGTTTTCTAATTTGTTTTTCAAAAAAGACCAGTTAGAATAAACCACCAACATACCATAATCTCTAATTCGTTCAAATTCATTTATTTGATTGTAATTCATTCCAGTTTCCCATGTCCATTCGCCCATTGTAATTTTCTCGCTGTTTTCACTATTAAATTTTACACCATATTCAAATTCAGGGAACTTTGTTGGAACTTGTGTTTTGTTTGCATACCATTGAACGGATGAACCCATAGTCCGTTTTTCGTATGCGGAAGGAGCACGTTGTTCTTTATAAGTATCGTACGATTCACAGCCTTGCGAAAAATCAGCTCTAGCGAGAAACCCAACACTACCATCGCCTGTACAATCGGCAAAAATTGGAGATTCAAAAATAATTTCTTCACTACTAATTATACTCTTAGCAGTAAGTGATTTAAGCTGATTTTTAGAATGCATTTTAACTGTAAAAACATGAAAGTTACTAAATAAAGAAATATTTTTTTCTGCTTCGAGGAAAGAAATTTTTAGATTATTTTCATATATTTCTGCCGCTTTTGCATTCCCACCTGTCGAGGGTCCAAATTCCCGCACTAAATTCCCAAGGTTTGGATATTTTCCTACGTTTACTTTTCCTCCTAAGTGTACTCGAACTTCTGAACTGTTGTTTCCACCAAATATGGGTCGATTATGAATAAGTGCTACACGTAATCCATTACGTGCTGCGGCTACAGCTGCACACATACCAGCAGTGCCTCCACCCACCACTACGAAATCAAATTTCTTTGTAGTAGGATTTTTAACTTTCAGCTTATTGCGGCGAAACTGTGATAACGAAACGCTGTCGGAAGGAGGAAAATCCGTCCTACTTTGTGTAAAATAGATAGCATCTATACGTCCATCAAAACCTGTAAGATCATGAAGCGTTATAGTCGTATTTTTATTGTTTTCGATGTTTACTACTCCCGCTTTTTGCCACATCCATTTTGAGCCATTGTTTCCAAGGATGGTCGGAAGTTTAGATCCGTTAATACCCAATTGAAACTTGCCTGGACCAGGTTTGGTAGTCCAAGCTGAAGTCCAATTAAAAGTACGAACATAAACGTGATATTTTCCCTTTTTAGGAAAATGGACTTCTGTATAAGCCTCTGCAACTGGTTTTCCATAGCCATGAGCAAGAAGATAGGGCGAACCCATTTGATCCATAAATTGCTGATCAATTACCCAACCACCTTTTATATTGAAATTTTCAGCTTCTAAAAATAAGTCATTCGCTTCGGTTTTCGACGAAACAACAATTAAAGTTAGAATGAAAAATATTCTTACTAAATGATTCCTTTTCAATGTTATAATTTTCAATTTTTATTTCAATACTTCTTGTTCAACATAGGGTTGATAATAGTCTTTTGTGATTTTCAAAAACGACTTTTTTAAACTATTTAGTTTTGAAGATTTTTTGTGTGCTACATTTGTTTTTTGTGCTTTATCTTTTTGCACATTAAACAATCCGTAATTTTCTAAATTCCCCAGTTCATTCTTTGTTTCGTTTCTCTCGGGACCATTGTAAGGCGGAATCAATATCCAATTTTCTGTTCTTAAAGCCAATCTCCCCGAAGCTTCTACAATCAGATTTTTTCTTTTGTTTGTTTCTTTGTTACCAAAAAGCGTGTTTGACAAATCAATTCCATCAAGCTTTTCATCTAATGTAATATCCAACAAACCAGCAATTGAAGGCAAAATGTCGAGTTGACAAACCAATGCATCAGATGTTCTTGGCTTTAGCACCCCTTTACCATAAACAAAAAATGGCACATGCGTTCCTGCATCGTACAAACTGTATTTTCCGCCTCTTAATCCGCCCAACATATCATGATTTCCATTTAATTCAACGGCTAAATCTTGGTAGCCGTCATTCAAAACTGGACCGTTGTCACTGGAAAAAACGATGATGGTGTTTTCTAAAAGGTTTAACTTTTCGAGGTTTTCAAGCAATTGATCTACGCACCAATCAGCTTCCAGAATTGCATCGCCACGTGGTCCCATTCCGCTTTTACCTACAAAATCGGAATGTGGCGTGCGAGGCACATGTGGTTGATGCAAGCCATAATATAAAAAGAATGGTTCATCTTTGTTTTCGGTCAGAAATGTGTTTACTTTATCAACGAAATAAAACGCCATATCTTCGTCTATCCATTGTGCTGATTTCCCCCCTTTCATATAGCCAATCCGAGGAATGCCATTAATCACCGTATTGTTATGTCCGTGCGACCATTTCATTTTCATCAATTCGGGGTGGGTAATGGCAGTCGGCTCACCATCGAAAGGTTTGGTGTAACTCACGGCTATTGGGTCATTTTTATCCCAACCCACCACATTTCCATTTTCGATGTACACGGTAGGAACACGATCTACCGTTGCTGCAATCAAACACGAATAATCGAATCCGATTTCATTGGCACCTGGAGTCACTTTTATATTCCAATTGGGGTTTCCATTGCCCATTCCTAAATGCCATTTGCCTATTGCTCCAGTTTTATAACCTGCTTGTTGCATCATTTTGGGTAAGGTAAATCCCGTTTCGGCAATGATTAAAGGAGCGTCGCCAGCCAAAATTTTTGCTTGATTGTTTTTCCACGGGTACATGCCAGTCATTAAAGCATAACGACTTGGAGTAGAAGTAGCTGAAGTGGCGTAACCATTTGTAAAACTGATGCCTTCATTGGCCAATCTGTCAATGTTGGGCGTTTGAATGGTTTTGCCGCCGTACGCACTTACATCGCCATAACCTAAATCGTCGGCCAACACCACTATTATATTCGGTTTGGCTGCATATTGTGACGGACAAAAAAGCGTTCCTACTATGGGAAGCAATACTAATTTTCGCATATTTATTATTTTATTGAACCGTCAGAATCCGCTATTTCCTTTTATCAATGCCGATGTGCGGGAAAGTGAATCTAATCCGATGGTGGGTTTGTAATTTCCTTTATAAACATTGTTCTTCAATTGCACATTCTTGCAGTTCTTGATTTCAAACAAAGCATCAGTTGTATTAAATGGAGGAAAATCAGCATTTTGAATTATTTTATTGTTCTTTATTGTAAGGTTTTCAACACGCACTGCATCTATTATTTTATTGTCGAAAGTATTGATGGTGTTGTTTTTAAACACAATATTTTTATCGAAATAGGATTTTGAATCAAAACGGCTGTTTAATTTGGGTGAAATATGCAACACTGCCTGATTTCCGCCACCCAAAACGCAGTTTTCGAAATAGTTATTATTGATAATCACATCCTCCACCGCTCCCGACTCGAACCACATACTTGCTTCGCCACGAATAAGTATGGCAGCCATCATGGATTGGAAATAATTGTGACGAATGCGTACTTTTCCAGGTGTTTTAAGTACCACATTGCGCGCCCTATGGTTACGAACAGTACAATTTTGCATGATAAAACTTTGCGGATTATAGGTTTTATTTTCTATCAAATCGCCCGCTTTCAGTTCCTTGGGAAAAGCAGATGTAAAGGCAATTTGCATCAAAGTGTCATTTATTTTCTGCACATTTGCCACACAATTTTTGTGCGAACGTGCCGAGTTGGGAGCAACTAAAAACCAAACATGGTCGCCTTTATCGGCAAATACAAAACCGGCTTGCTGAAAGTGTTTTAGCTTTGCAATAACAATATGACTATTGACAATCGAATCTATTTCCACATACGTTCCATGTACATTTGTTCCATCGTCCAACATGTTTTCCAACACACAACTATCCAACAATATTTTGCCTTTACAATTGGCAAAATGCGTGGCATCAGCAATTGCACTTACATAACGGTCGGAACCTTCGGGCAATTTCACATTAAATTTAAACAGGCTAATATTCTCCGATTTTTCACCTAAAAAACCCATGCCAGGTGCATGAAAAACCGTAACATTGCTTACCAAAACATTTTTTGAATTTAAACTGTGAAAAGCGGGAGCATATCGATTTTCGCCCATTTCGCCCTTAAAAACAAGTATAGAATTCAACGGCGGATAATCTTTCAGTATTTCGTGCACAATGACATTGCCATTGGGAAGTTGCTCCACTTTTACATCCGAAGTGCGATGCATATCGTAGGCATTGGCATTGTAAATGGGTGATTTTGTTTGCTTGTCAAAAGCCAAACCTTCGCCCAAAGAAGAAAAGGTTTTGACACCCTCGGCAATTGGAAATTTAAGAGATGCATTTTGCAAGACGTAAGAAAAACCTTTCTTGAACATCGATAATTCTGTCCATCCTTCCATCGGATTTGTGTTTATCACTTCGCCCTGAATGAAAAAGGGAATTTCCCAATCGATTGTAAAATTTCTTAGTGTAACATTCTCACAATCTGCTATCAGAAAAGGCATTATCTCACCATGAAAAACGAAATTAGAACCTTGACCATCAATTTCTATATTCTTCAATCCGCTCAAGTTGAAAGCGATTTTTTTAAATCCATTGTCGTGATTGGTTATATACAGTTCTTTGCCTGCTGCATTCTTACTCGTAAAGTGATACCTGCCTTTTGGGAAAATCAACTTAAAAGAACCAATTTTTAATTCAGAAAGAAGGTCTTTTACAATTAAAGTTACATCACTGTTGTTACTTATTTTATAATCAGACAAATTAATTATTTTTTTATAACCAAGCCCTTGCACACTATTTGAAAAAAGCAAAAGAAATAATAATCCAAGATAAAATTTTAATATCTTGTAAGGAAAGGGATGATTTATCTGTTTTTTTTGATTCAATTTCATATCCGATTATTATTTATTGTATCCATAAAACTGAACCTCCATAGGGCGCTATTATAATTTCTTCGAAAAAGTAAAATGGTTTTTCTATTTTACGAAAAGGAATTACCTTCTGTTGCAACAAGGGACTTTCTCGGTGGTCTTCTCCAAAAATACGAATTTTAGAAGTATTCAAATTATCCACAAAAAGAATCGTTTTTGACTTTTTGACTGAAATAAATTTTGAAAAATCCATGGATAGGGTTATTGTATCTGCTGTAGCATTCAAAGCATATATAAACCAGTCGTGATTACTTCTTCGAGCTACAACAGCCGTTTTACCTACTTGTGTTTGAGGCAAAACGATGGTTTCGTCCCACACCGTTGGTACAGCTTTAATAAAATCAACAGCAGGGCTTACTATGGGATTATTCAGAATTATTTCAGGGTCTTCAGCGATGACCTGCAAGGGCGAATCGAAAACCACCAAGGTAGCCAATTGATGAGCAAAAGTTGTATTTCCTGGATTTACAAACGAAAGTGGCGTATAATCTCCATGCCCAAGAACGAATCTTGTAAACGGAAGTAAGACATTGTGATATGCCGGAATAGGACCTTCGGGATGTTTATTTAATTCCAATCCTCTGATTCCTTCTCTGGTAATTTCATTCGGAAATGTATATTGCTCACCTGTTGGTTTTTGACAACCATGAAAATTTACAAGTAACCTTCTTTTAGCACTTTCTTGTAATAATTTTATGTCAAAATCAATCCAATCTTTACTTTCGCTATCCATGAAATCAACTTTTATTCCCGCTACGCCTGCATATTTTACTGTATCAAGCCAGTTACGCATTTGTTCATAATTATTAGCAGGATTGGCAATGGTTGACGAACGTTTCCACACGAAAATCTCTACATTTTTGCTTTTACCATAGGCAGAAAGTTCTTTCATTTCAATCCAGTAATTATTCCACTTTTCCCATCCTTCATCAATCATTGAATAATTAAAATTTAATTTAGCCGCATAATCAATAAATTCTTTTTCTTCCAAAGGACTTCCGGTTCCTTTACTAAACCAACGCCAAACACATTTCCCTGGAATTATATAGTCAGTATTTTTATAAAGTTGAGCATCTGGTTTCTCAGCCAACTGCTTTATCACTTTCTGATTAACTAACTCTGTAAGATTATCGGTCACAAATAAAACTCGCCAGGGCGAACACAAAGGGGAATTAACGAAAAACCCTTTCTCATTTTCGGTGAAATTTACTGAAAATTGTCCAGAAATAGAGCTATCCCAACGTGCGCCGCTGTAATTAGAAAGATTTACTTCGGTGAGAATAGCCATTTTCCCATCAGGATAGTGAAAAAGCAAAGGTGCACCTTGAATGGGGTTATCATGAGTATTAGTGGGGAAATTTGTTAAAGAGCAATGCTCCCAAGTTCCTGCATAAGACTTTAGCTTATAGCTGTTTGTTCGCTCGAAATAATATACTTCATGGTTTTGAGATAAAACGAAAGTAGATTGCTCGGATTGTACATGAAATTGCTTACCTGTTTTCGATTTGTAACGAAAGGCAAATGCCTTATCGAGAAGTGCAATTTCAAGAAGGAAAGGTGAATTTCTAACTTCTAGTGTGTAGTATTTAATGTTATTCTCTTCTTTCTGAGATTGTAATTTAGCCTTTGTAAAACTAAAGAATTTATCGTTCACCTTAATGCCATTATTTACTGAAAATTGAATACCAGAAATGCTTACTTTAAGATTTGGTAGGGTTGAATCTCCTATTTGTTTCACACACACTGATTTATCGCTGGAATAAAACACCCTATTGGATGAAGAAATTAAGAGTTGATTCCAACTAAACAATAATATAAGTAACAACCATTTTACAATATCCACATCTATCTTTTTTAACTTTAACATAAAAACGCTGAATTACTATTTCATTTCACAATTAACCAATTTTACATCCTCTTTTTCATTCAATGGAATTGAATCAGCCATATTGTTTTCTAATGAAAGACCTTGCACCGATACGCATTGAATCAGCGGCAATGCTGAATTAATAATGGAGTTGTTTTTTAATGAGATGTTTTTATGTATTCCAATAGGTGGGATTTGCTTACTCATACAAGTTGCATCAATCATTATACTTGCTTTTGATTTATTATTGCTAATCCTATTATTGCGTATTACTACATTATCCGAGCAGCCCGACTCCAACCAAAAAGCTTCTGGTGATACTAAAATGGAATGTAACCAGTTATTGTCAAGCGTATTGCCTTCAACAGTTCCATTACTGGCTTTGATTAGAATACCACGCGAGCGATTGTTGGAGAAATTGCAATCCTTCACCAAAAAATCATTTCCGGTACGGTTGCAGTCGGAGATTAATGTACCAAAATCGGCTTTAACAGCATTATCCAACGTAATTTCGTACACTTTTACATCGGGCAAAAATAAATCATCCTTAATCCGTTCATGTAAATAGCATTGCTTGATCATTTCTTTTTGAGCAGAAGTCAAAATCCCTGATTCATTTACACTTAGTATTCTTATTTCGGGAATTCTTACTCCTGTTGATGTGATTCCATCTATAACAGAGTTTTTAGTCAATGTCATGTCGCGAGGACTCACAATTTTTAGTTTATTGACTGATGCTGATAACACGAAATAATATTTGCCACAGATATTTACGCCATCGTCGCCCTGAAATTGGGCTGAACATTCGATAATTTTCGGACCTACAAAGGCATATTTGCTATGAAAAGCATCAGCATTGTTGGAGCGATAGCGCATGGTGCGGTTCACTAAATCAGTGGCAACGGGGCGGCGATTGATTGCACAACGATAATAGCTATTGTTGGTGCCATTGGTCTCGAAAAAAGCAAAAGTAGGACCCGAATACAAAGTAATATTTTCTAAGCGTAAGTTTTTGCAATAATCGCTTTGCACGGCATGTGGCATAGAACCACTGGGCGCTGAAATGCTATTTATAACCACTACATCGCCAATTTCCTCCAAATCGACTGTAGCATTAAACTTGTAGTTGGGCGATTTTTTCAATCTGTAAGTCTTTTCAGCAATTTTTTGGGCGGGTTGCCAACCATAATGCGTATGACGGCGCAACCAGTGGGTTTGTCCGTTAAAAATCTCTATTTTTGTTTCCAAATTTTCCGGATAACCGTCCATCAATTGAATATCTATGGTCGATTTATCAGGCGAAATCGCAACAATAGTTCCTTGCGTAAAACAAAGCGGATCGTAATCGATAGTCAATCCTTTGATAGTAAGATTTTCGCAGTGATTAATGGTAATGGCTCTCGTGGTTTGTGTACAAATCATTTCCACATCAGTGGCATCTATGCTAATATTTCTCAGATTTTCCAACTCCAAATGCTGCTTTTTGACAGGTGTCACCTTGTATTTTCCTTTGGGGATGACGATTGTTTTTTTTCCTTTGGCTAGTTCGGAATTGATATATTTTTGCAGGTCGAAATTGTCCCCTTGGGGTTTTGCAAATAGTGAACCCATAAAAACAAAACTCAAACAAAAAAGGATTATCACAAAGAATGAACTGTTTTTATTGACCATCACAAAATTAGAAATTGATAGTGGTTTCAAAAGGATTTTTCACAGCCCAATGTGCTGCAAGTCGTACTTTTTTCGCATCGGTTACCGATACATTTTCGGGTTTAAAAGTAGTGTTTAAAATGGATTTTCCAGTCAATGTTTCGAACCAAACACAAGCGGCAGTATAACGCCCAAGCTCCAAACTTAAATGAAATCCATCTCTACAAAAATGGTCACCAATATCGGTCGTTCGTCCGTTCTGAATGGCAGTGCCCGAAGGTATAATCAATTTTATGTTCAATTTTTGAGCTACTTTTTTAACCGTATTGGTTACTGCTGTGTACATTCTCAATTGATTTTTGTCGTAATTTTTAAATCCGAAATGCGTTGAATTAGCAGCATACGCCCAAGTTTGATGCAAGGCAAATTTCACTTTCTTATTTTTCGTGTTTTCCTGTATGAAATTCATTAAATTAGTAATATATGGAAAATAAGTTGCCTCCATTCCTGCAAAATGACTTACCTGTTGCAGCGTAATATAATCCCAATCTTCGGCTTGCAAACATTGTTTTAAAGTTTGATTGTAAGCCAAAGTAGAATCACAGTTGGTAATTTTTCGAAATGCATAAAGGGCAGAATCGCCTTTCGCAATTCCCCAATGCCGCTGAAGCGAACAGCCACCCAAGTTGCAATTACCAATGATCATTTTCACCTTGGCATCCTTGGCAATATCGTCTAAAAAAGCTTCGGCAGCATCCACCGAAAAACTATTACCGATAGCCAGCACTTTGATTGTTTTTGCAGCAAAACTGTTGTTTTGCTGAAAGAAAACAAACACAATCAGCAACAAGAATGAACTTTTTAAAACTTTCATTGTAAATATTTTTATTCGGTTACTTTCGACGTTCGGCGCGTCGAATCGTCTAATTTTACTTCAAAAGATTTCGAGCGATTGTTTTTAT
This sequence comes from Bacteroidales bacterium, assembly GCA_038249855.1. Lineage (GTDB taxonomy): Bacteria > Bacteroidota > Bacteroidia > Bacteroidales > Paludibacteraceae > Paludibacter. Next base: position 8,953 of record JBBSCW010000024.1, on the reverse strand, counting down.
TTCCTTTGATAATAATATTATTGGATAGCTTTATATTAATTACAGGCTCTTCTATCCATTTAAGATAAGTAGTTGATTCTTCAATTGTATTATTGATAAATTGCAAGTTATCAACCGATTGCGCTCTCAACAAACCATCTCCAAATGTTTTGAAAAGGTTATTTTCAATAATTATATTCCGTTCGTAGGCTATGTCGGGATTCACTTCATTTTGATGCGGATTCACCCAAATGGTTACATGCGGCGATCCGCCACCATACGCACCATCCAAAAATGTGTTGTTGCGTATTGTCACATCGTTAACCGCTCCACTTTCAAACCAATGCTCCATATCGCCTTCGAACAAAATGCCTGTCATTTGCGAAGATAAAGTATTTCCTTCAATAAGCACTTTTTTTGGCGAACTAATCAGGATACTTCTGGCGCGATTATTTTGTACAATGTTATTTTTAAACTCAAAAACAGGATACCACTCAATATTTTCGAGTCCGTCGCCAACTTCAATTTTTCCATTTATGGGCTTTTTAAACGTGTATTTTGCAAATTGGTGGTTGATAATTTCCACCTTTATAAGTTGCATTTTCGATTTCGGAAGCAAATCCTTGCCACGAACAATCTGAAGTGTGTCATCGCCTGAGGCAAACTTAAAACCAAACTGCTGCGGATGGCTCAAACGTGCAATTACGGTGCGATTATCAACAATTTTTTCTACTTTGGTATACGTTCCGTGCATATTACAAGCATCGTCTAGCATGTTTTCGAACAAGCAGTTTTCAATAATTACTTTCCCTTTGCAATTACAAAAATGCGTGGCATCGGTAGTAACTGATAAAATGCGGTTTGAGCCTGGTCGACGAGAAACATTGACTTTGTCGAGATGGATATTTTCGGTTTTTTCAGCTATAACACCCATTCCACCAGCATGATAAATATTGACATTTTTCATTGCCATATTTTTCGAATCGCTAAAATGAAACGCGGGACTATGGCGGTTGTTACCAAAAGTGCCTTTAAAAGTCATGATAGTGCCAATGGGAGGAGCTTTTTGAACAAATCTTGTTTCCAAACGCACCACATCTGGGCTTAACTGTGTCGCTTTCACATCCATGCTCCAAGGTTTGGCAATGTAGTGCCAATCATCGGTGCGGTATTGTACGGCTTTAGTTTGGGGATTGAAACAAATATTTTCACCCAAAAAATTCTCTTCCGATCCTTCGCCAGTGATAATCAATCTGTTGTTTTGTATTTTGTAATTGTCGAATCCTGGCGTAATGCGTAAATCCACCGAAGTATTCGCATCATTCGCAGCTACAACGCTTCCTTCGAGATAAAAGGGCACTTCCCAATCGATATTTACGTTCGATATTTTAAAATTTGTAGTATTTTCAACAAGAAAAGGAATGATTTGACCGTGAAAAATAAATTCTGATCCATTGCCTTCTATTTCCACATTTTTCATTCCAATTATTGGAAACGCAAAGTAACGAAAACCATTGTCGTGGTTGGTGATGGCATGATATTTCCCAAAAGCCTCGGTGGGCCAAAAGTGATAAGTCCCTTTCGGAAACACTAATTTGAAGTTCCCTTTTTTATTTTCAGTTTTTGAAAGCAAATTGTAAATGTACGGTGTCATATCATCCGTATTTTTGACGATTTCAGAAGCCGAAAGCTCAATTACTTTGCTGGTTGCAAAAGTTGGCGCAAACAGAAAAAGTGCCAGAAGCAAACATATAATTTTATTTGAATACATATTTGTAAGTTTCTAAATTGTTGGATATTTGATTTTATTTAAAAAAAATTCTTGAGAATAATACGAGAAATTGATAGTAAGTATTTACCATTTTACAATGTACTATTTACTATTTAATACATTGAAAAATATGAGCACCATCTATGATTTCAGATGAGGTAATATAATAAATCCATTATTTACATTGCTATTGATAAATAAAAACACATATTTCCTTGCTTTATAATAGGAATGGCAGATGAGTTCCCACGCAAATCGGTAATTATCAAAACATAAGCGGTCATTTGCTTGCAGAAGAGTAGCGTTAGCAGTTGTTTTTTTTAGTCCAGCAGCGTCAATTTTTCAGTATGAATAAGCCGCACTGTTATTATTCTGCGCATTTTTCCAATGCGTTTCAAGGGAACTACCTCCGATATATAAATTGCCAATAATGAATGTAACATTTTGATTTTTTCCTAAATCAAACAAATAATTTTCAACAGCACCTTCCGAGAAACTATTTCCAATAGTTAATATCTTTATCGTGGTTTCGGTAAAATGCACTGATACAAAAAAACATATAAAAATTATAGTTAAAACTCGTCTCATTTCGAATCAATTTTTCATTAATTTGAGTAAGTTTTCCCTTTGCCGACAAGTAACAAAGTTACTTATCGGCAAAGGGGTTAACCCGAACTAAAACAGCACAAAATTCTTTTATTCAAATACTTACAAAGACATCTTTCTAAAAATATCTTTGCAAATACGAATCCTTAATGTTTTATTATCTTATGATTTTTGGATATATCATTGTCCGTTACTCGAATGATATATATGGCATTAGGAAGTTTTGAAATATTCATCTCTGAACATTTAGCCTGACTCATTACTGCAACTCCATTAAGATTGATTATTTGCACTTGCTGCATTTGTTTTTCCAGCATGATGGTTTTGCTATCAGAATTATAGCGAATGCTATTGCTTGGTTTTTCAATAAAATTTTGGAGGGCAGTTGTAATACCATCAAATTCATAAGCACCGGCATCAGTTACTCCACTTCTGCCCTTAAATCTTATATCCGTGTTAGGCACAACATTCACACTATTTACCAAAAATTCGTCCACCCCGAAGTTTATACCAAAACCACCTGTTTGAGTTTCGAGATAAGGAACTCCTATTGCAGGAACAGTGAGTGATGAGTTTATTTTCTGATTGCTGTTACCTACATAGGTACGGTTTCCGTTAGATGAGTTAATGTTTGATTCAAACAAATCAGGAAAATTTATTGCATCGGATACAGAAAATCCGCCTCCCAAATGATTTAACATATTGCCTTTAAATCTGCGTAAAGTGGCACTATTAGTTAAAGCAGTCCCAACCAAACCATATACGGTTGTTCCGCCAGTTTGATTGTCGTTCATCAAATTATTAATGAAATATGCTGAAACTGGCATACTTTCGATGCTTATACTGCTCGTGTTTGCTCTATCTGTATTGAAGTTTTCGGAAAAAGTGTTATTGGCAAAAATAAAAGTTCCCGTATAATCAACTCCTGCCTTATATAGTGCTAAGGTATTTGGTGCGCTTCCCGAATAAACATTTCCTTTGTTTTGATATACCACATTGTTGGTCATATTCAGGTTGAATACTGTTGATGTATTAACACCATTGCCTCCAATCGCTAGTACCGAACCTGCACCATCCGATTCGTTTTTGTAAAAAAACGAATTTTTAATGTTTAACGAACTGGTAGCTCCGCCATCCAAGCGAACCATAATGGCTCCACCTGTACCACCACCAGCGTTGGATGTATTTAATTTTGATTTATTGCCTTCAAAATAGCAATCATTGATGTTTAACGTGCCTTTACCGGAAAAAGTAATGGCTCCACCAAAATGACCTTGTGTAAAAAACGCCTCCTTTGGATTGCCATTGTCTATGAATTTTGTATTACTGACATTTACCTGATTCGGATTCATTTCGGAATTAGTAAAGGTCATGATAGCACCGCCAATGTTGGATTGGCAAGCATCGAAAGTACAATTATCTACTGTCAAAGTGCCACCTCTTACCATAATGGCTCCACCGCCCGACCAACCGGCTTGAGCAGCTATCAATTTTGTGAGCGTGATATCAGTCAGTGATAAATTTGCATTACCCAAAACATCAAAAGCACCTCCTAGTTGAACGATTTTATCTCTCACGTTTTTGATAGTCATTGTTCTGAACGATGCTGTTTTGCCACTAATTTGAAACAGCGTATTCCCTGTTGTTCCTGCAGTAAAAGTCGCATCATCCATTGCCTGTAAAATCACGCCTGCTCGCGATTGTCCAACCAATATTACATTGTTTAAAATAGGAATTTTAGTTGTAATTGTATAAGTGCCATTGGCAATATTAATGGTCATATCGTCGGCCCATTTAGCAGCGTTCAAGGTTAACCATGGACTGGTAGGGTCGGTTCCTGCATTATCGTCGGAGGCAGCATTATTAGCCTGATTGACATAAACCACAGTGTTTACTGAAAATAGCGAAGTTGTAATTGCAAAGAATGCAATAAGAAAATATATTTTTTTCATGTGAATAAATTTTTAGTGAATAATTAAAATAGCATCTCTGTTTAAAGTCTCAACAAACAGAGATGCATATATTAAATCGTTATTTTTTAATCGATTTCTGAATTTGAGAAATACCATTTTCTGTTAGTTTTATCAAATATAAACCCGCTTGAAGTGATGACACATTGATGTTGTTTTCAGGTTTTGTGTATTGAACAACACATTGCCCATCCATGCTATAAATTTCAACCAATTCGGGTCTTCCTTTGATGCTCAAAACATCATTGAAAGGATTTGGATATGCGAATTGAGTATTTGCAATAATTTGACGAACAGCAGTATTGACTTGCATTTCCCAAGCACCTGTATCCCGGAACTCACCTGAAATTGGATTGCCCAAAATGTCAGTTTGAGGAATAATATTTACTTCATTGGCCAAGTATTCATTAATTCCATTGTTTAATACCACCGAAACGCTATCGCTTGCAGTAGTAAAATCAAGATACGGCACTCTAGCTATTTCAGAAGATTTCAATTTTGTCTGTTGTTGAGTACGGATAAGTTTTTGTCCTGTAAAGTTCTTCATTTCAGGATGATCAACAGAACTTAAATCTGGAAAATTGATAGAGCTAAAAGCACCTCCAGTGGCATTAAATACATTTCCACGAACTATCATAGTTTTAATATTTAGCGGAGCAGCATCATAAGAACCCTCTAAAACGAATCCGTAAGTTCCCGCTTGAGCTGTGCCTGCATCTGTTTCGTTATCATTCATCAAATTGTTAATGATATAATAATCCATATTTACATCTCCTATTGAAATGCTACGTGTGTTAGGTCTTTCGGGATTAAAATTTCCAAAAAGAGAATTGTTGACAAAAACAAATCGACCAACACCTTTATAATTTGCTTTTGTTGGCAAACTCATTGTGTTATTATATTGAAGTGTAGAGATATTACCAATATTTTTATAAAAGTTACTATTCTTAATGCTAATTAGTAATTCAGTGGAAGGAGTGGCTGCAGTATTTGCTCCACAATATAGAATACTACTTGAATTTGATGACTTATTGTTTGAAAACGTCGAATTTAAAATATTTATAATGGTTTTTTTATCGGCTTCATATCGAATCATAAATACACCTCCCATTCCGTTTTTTTCAGTAAAATTTTTCTCAAAATTACATTTATCAACATTCAAAATAGCAGATCCCACCATGCAAATAGCACCTCCAAATCTGTAGGTGTCATAATCGGAAACTTCAGGATTACCATTTCCGATAAATTTACAATTAGTAAAGTTAGCAGTAGAACCTGAAGTTGTAAACATAACTCCACCTTGTGTGGCGTAACAATTCTCGAAACTACAATTGTCCGCATTCACTATTCCTCGGTTCATGATGGCTGCTCCCCAAGCGTTTCCCCCATTTCCGTAGATTTTGATGTTTTTGACATCAACATTTTTCAAATTAAGTGTTGAGCTGGGAGTTAGTTCAAAAGCCCCACCATAAGTGGATGTTGCATCAGGTTCTCCATTGTGCCAATCGTAAAGTAAGTTTTTAATAGTTACATTGTTAAATGTTGCTTCTACACCTGTGCCAATGGAAAAAAAGCGGACAGTCGTCATATTGAAATTAAAGGACATATCATCTTCGCCTTGAAAAATAACGCCATTTTTTGATTCTCCAATCACAGTTACACTTTTATTAACAAAGCCTTTCTCTGATAGTGTGTAAACTGAATTTGAAACCATAATGCTGTCGTTTTCTTTCCAATTTGAAGTATTAAGGGTTTTCCAGGGGGTTCCAGGTGTGTCGCCCCAATTTGTATCATTCGCAGATGGATGACTCGGATTCACATACAATTTTGTAGCTTGTACATTAAGTGCAACTATTGCAGCTGCAAGTAGTAATAGTTTTTTCATGATAATAATAGTTTTTAAATGATTAAATTATTTTCTGATAATTAGTTTTTGGGTTTTAATAATTTTATCAGACTCTACAGTAACAATACATATTGAGTTTTTAAATTTCATTCTTTCAATATTCAGGGTTGTATTATTGACAATCATATTTTCCAACAATATACCATCGATACTGTATATTTTAAGCCTACTTCCCATGTAATTCTCAAGACCATGAAGTTGATTATTGGAAATATAAATACTAACCTTTTCTATGGACGATTTGCCAAAACCAGTATTGTTATTAAGTGTAACATTCTTTGTCCAATAATCCACATTATTTGGAACTCCATAGTTCTGTCCGTGGACTCTTACAGTAGATAAATCGGGTGTAATAGTATTGGAAAAATAACTAAGACCATCTACCGAGCTTACTACCACACAAGGCTGTGGACAATCGGTAATTGTATTATTGTGAATAGAGATATTATTGTAAGCACCTACGGGAGCTATCGATTTGCTACCACCTATGCACATTACGCTAAGTGCTCCCGCTTTTCCACCAGTGGATGAGCGACCAAACATACAATTCGTGATAGTGTTATTACTAATTTCCAAATTCGATGAAAATCCAGCTTCCATCCAATCGTATTCAGGAGAAATGACAATACCGCCCATTTCGCAATCAGAAATAGTATTTCCAGTAATTATTCCATCCGAAGATTTGATAAGGATGGCACGTGAACGGATATGTCCTACTGTATTATTTTTAACAACAAATCCGGATCCTATTTTATCGCGCGAATAGATGATGTCGCCTATTGCCAAATTAGTGGGAATTTCATTTACTCTTATCTGAATTCCATAGTTATAATCTTCCTTCCTTTGTAAATTAGAATATTTGAATTGGAAGGCTGAAATTTCGGCCGAAGTAGGATTTACTGTCCTGCTGGCTTCCATCATGGCTACTCCTGTTTTTTTTCCGCTGAAAGATACAAATTGCATCGTATCTCCATTCAAGAGATATGATGAACTGGAATTACTTAATAGTGAAACTGTTTTGTTCACACGGTCGATAGCAAATATCGGATACATGGCACCATTTATAGCTATACAATCGTCAGCCCCATAAATAACCTCACAGTTTTCAATTGTCGGACCTTTTTTGGCATTTTTACTGTGTATCCCGTCCATATTCGATGACCTTAATCTTGCCGAAGGTCTTTCAGTTTCGTTTCGCTTTAAGGTTACTTTACAGTTCAGGTAATGAGAGTTATTAGTTTCGTTTTCGAAAAAAGTAAATGTCGATGCACCGTAAAAAGTAACATTCTCAATAACCATATCATTACATTTATACATATAAAAAGCATGTCCAGATCCGTTACAACTCATCACAACATAGTCGCCCACCTTCTCTGATGCATCCCAACTATATTGTTTAGTAGCTCTAAATTTTCTATTATTTCCGGCTACGGGTGATATCGTAAAACTTCCATCATAAGTTGTAAATGAATTTCTTTTCAGTTCACGCGTTGTTGCATCGAAAAACTGAGTTCTTGATGATACTATATTTGTAATTGGGTAACCATCATCCACCACAAATTCGTACCATTTCCGAGATGCGTCTGTCGCTGTAATTAGTCCTTGTGTGAAAAGTAAGGGATCAAAATCGACCGAAAAACCTTTCACAGTAACATTGGTGCAATTGGTAAACGTGAAAACATTGCTCGGTTTGTTGCATATTATTTCTGACCCATTCAGATTGATGGACACATTGGTTAGATTGCTAAAATTATATCCACCACCATTTTGAGTATCCATTAAATACTTCCCTTGTGGAATTTCTATAACTGCATTATTTTTTTGCGCTTCGAGCAAGGGTTTAAGAGGGATAAGTTGAGCATATCCTAAAAAAACATTGCATAAGACACAGTAAATCAATACTTTAAATTTTTTCATTAAAATTATTTATCGGAAAGGACGATTCTTATTTGTCGTATCCAGGATTTTGTTTCAAATTTTTGTTTACTGCACTTTCTCTTTTTGGTATAGGATAGAATATCTTATGATTATCATCCCCCAAATTATCAACAATATTTCCAACAGATGTATTGAAATAATAATAAGGACTTTCAGCACTTGCTACTCGTTTCAAATTTTTAATGCTTGAAACAAATGTTCCCATACGAATCAAATCGATACGACGCCAGCTTTCACCACAAAGTTCACGTGAACGTTCATCCATCAATTCTTGCATAAAGTCCGCTTTGTAGTATATTGAATTTAATGTATTCAGGGTTGATTGATCTACGTTGGAACCATTCGTACAAGCTCTTTTTCGTACTTCCACTAGAAGTTCTCTAGCACCAGATTCGTTTCCCTTCATAAACTTTGCTTCGGCAAGTAGAAGCATGATGTCAGAAAAACGTAAAACAGGAAAGTCAATATTACTTGCCCAAGTGGGAATACCCATGGCAGTACGCAGTGCAGGGTCAGATTGACGGAATTTGGTTAAACACAAGTTAGATCCATTAGCATTTACAGGATATGGAGCAAAGTATTTGGCTCCATTGATGGAAGTGGAAGCTGTACTACCTAAACTCCCTTGGATATTCCAAAAAAAACGTGAATCTAATAAGTTGTACTTTTCACACAATTCACCCACAGGTCTTATCCATCCATAATTACCTCCATTTACTCCTACATTTCCCTGAGGTCCTGTCATATAAGAAAAAAGATAATAATTACTAGATCCAGTCTGAC
>JBBSCW010000023.1:0-19308 GCA_038249855.1 Bacteroidales bacterium | reverse complement strand
TGCAGGTGAGTTTTGTGCTAAGGCTGTTGTCATGCTCAATTTGAAAAATGGATTATATAGTAAGCCCAATTTATGTTTTTCTATTCTACATTCACTATTGATTTTATTGGCTGGTATAAATGGCAAATAACCACCAGCATTGTTTTTCAATTATATAAATTCAAGTTCACACAATAATTCATTATGAAAACACACCCAACATGAAAGCAGCAGTAAACACAAAATATGGCACACCAGAAGTTGTAAGTGTGGTAGAAATTGACAAACCAACAGCTAAAGAGAATGACGTATTGATAAAGGTACATGCCAGCACAGTAAATCGAACTGATAGCGGATTCCGTAGTGCTAAGTATTTTGTAAGCCGGTTTTTTAGCGGACTCTTCCGACCAAAATATAAAACTCTCGGATGTGAATTTGCTGGAGAAATTGAAGCCATAGGCAAAAATGTTAGTTCTTTTAAAGTTGGTGATAAGGTATTTGGCTTCAGCGACGAAAGATTCGGGGCACATGCCGAATATATGACACTTGGAGAGCATGAAGCCATAACCACCATGCCTGCTAATTTATCGTACGAAGAAGCTGCACCGATTGCCGAAGGTGGGCATTATGCTTTGGTTAATATCAGGGCAGCAAAGATCACAGGCGGTCAAAAAGTTCTGGTTTACGGTGCATCCGGGGCCATTGGGTCGGCAGCCGTTCAGTTGCTAAAACATTTCGGTGCAACTGTTATCGCAGTCTGTAATACTAAAAATGTGAAACTACTGCAGTCGCTTGGGGCTGATGAAGTAATTGATTACAGCAAACGGGACTTTACAAAGTCAATCCACAACTATGACTTTGTATTCGATGCAGTAGGTAAAAGCTCATATAAAATATGCAAACCTCTTCTCGAAAAGAAAGGAATATACATATCAACCGAACTAGGAAAAAATGGTGCGAATGTATTTCTGGCATTATTTACAGCAATATTTGGTGGCAAAAAAGTATTATTCCCTATCCCAACCATAACTAAAAATGATGTGATATTCCTTAAAGAACTTGTAGAAGCCGGACAATATAAACCGGTTATTGACAGAAAGTACAAACTGGAACAGATTGTAGAAGCATACAAATACGTGGAAACTGAACAAAAAACCGGAAATGTAATCATAACAGTTGCTCCAAGCAAAATGAATAAACCTCAGAACTTATCCACAAAATAGTTTTTTTAGAGATTCATTCAGGTGTAAATTGTCTTTGTCTTGACATAGAAAACTTCCTTCGATGTATCAATATATCTGATCCTGAAAGATTCAGAAGCTGAAATCTCCCTAACAAAAGTTCGGATTTATCAGTCTGTTTTATTTCATAGTTATTTTCTATAAAGCCAATAAGTTCCAAGATTCCATTGGCAAGAGTGGTGAGTTTTTCAAGTGATTCGGTTATTTCTTCATGATTATTTAGATTATTATGAAGTTGGATTGACCCTTTGCAGTCGTGGATAGTCAGTTTCATAATCCCATCTTCCATCACTTTGGCATGATAAGTTGCCATACTTCTTGGACTATCGGGGAGTAAGAACTTTTTTTCGTTATATGTTCGACTTTTCATTTTTTTTCAATTTTAATGTTTAAGATAGCACTTATTTATTAAGTCAAAAGTACATAGATTTTTAAATATACGAATCAAAAACTCGCATTGTAACTGTACTTTCATACATATTTAACTCTCAACAGGATAAAACCGTAATCATGTTATACTTTTATGTAGAAAGACACATGGTTATCTGATGTTAAAGTATTTCAAATTAAGCACTTTAGTCTGAAATATATAGAATGAAATACCTGTTATAATTATTTCAGCACATTCTAAAATCAATTTACATTCAATGCTTGTATTTTATAATAAATGTACTAATAATTCATATTTTTGTCACATATTTGTAGTCGTGAACTTTTACTTTTGTGGGTCATACATTTAATACCAAAACTATGGAAAGAATAGAAGTAGTACGAAAAGAAGTAGATGCCATTCTGTTGGAGCAACTAAATGATGAAGTGCGCCGAAACGGATATGAACATTTATATGGTGTTGCACCGTTTTCCAGCATATTAGCGGTTAAGCGAAAATTGGATGTTGAATTGTGTACAATTGCCGGCATGTTTCATGATATTTACACGTATAAGTTTGAATACGTAAAAAATCATGCCCAATTGGGAGCAATCGAAGCAGGTAATTTATTGAAAGGTACAGGTATGTTTAAATCCGATGAAATAGAAATTAATCATAGCGATAAAAATACAAAGCACAATAAATACAGCGAATTATTAAAGGATGCTGATGTTCTGCAAAATTCATTTTATAATATTTCATTGGCACTGAAACACCCAAAGAGATTGAAAAAGGCGGCGAAAAGTTTGGGAATAAAAATGTAAAAAAAATGGTATTAAACATGTAAATTTAAAGCTAAAAAAAACACTATTTTAATTCAACTCACTATGAATGCAATAATAGCTAATTACAAATCGCTGGTTGAAAAATATCAGCAGATTGAAGAGGAAGTAACTGAAAATGAGATTCACGACAAACGCGTAATTCTCAGGAAGACATTTCTAATTCTGGCAGTTTTCAAGATTAAACCCTCCCGGATAAAAAATGGCGAAAAGGCTTTCCGGTTGTTCGGAAAGTTGCGAGACATTCAGGTGCTGATACTGAAACTTCAAAGTATTGAACGTACACCGGAGGTAGAAGAGTATTTCGTTTATCTGCAGGAACGTGAAGCATTGCTGAAAGAAAAAGTAACAAAATTCTGTAAAAATAAAAAGATTAAATTTCCAACGTTAAAAAAGAAATCCAAAGTGGATCGTTCCAAAATCTACGGAAAAGCAAAAAAAATATTAGAAAAAATTATAGAAAAAGTTATATATGAACCTGTTGATGATGCCGAAGACATTCATGAAATACGTATTGAATATAAAAAATTCCGTTATGTAGTTGAAATACTTTCGTATATCGAAAAAATTGAAGAATCGAAGATAGAAAAAATGAAAACTTATCAAGATAAGCTTGGTGAAATTCAGGATTATGAAGTTTTGATTAATGGAATATCAAAGTTCTTTGAAAAACAACAGATTACGACTGATGAAATTGTAGATGTATTTGAGAGCGAACAAACCGTTTTGATTGAGAACTTCTGCAATGAAACTGCAGAATTTTTATGGTTTTGTAGAGATTTGATTAGTTTACATCGCGAAGAAACCAGTTTGGATCTGGCTGAGGATAGTGATATATCAAAATAATAATTTTAAAAAATGAATTTATGGGAAAGTACAATCATGCCGATGTTGATAATTTTAAAGTTTCAGATGGTAAAGGTTTTATTTTATCCGATTATCCTACCGATGACAGGAGAAAGGAATTGGATAAAGAAGAAGCTGAATTGCAAATCCGTAAAGATATAGAAGAGCTTGCCACTTTACAGGACGTATTGTTTGCCGAAAACCGACATGCTGTATTAATAGTCATTCAAGCTATGGATGCAGCTGGGAAAGATGGAACTATCAAGCACATAATGACGGGAGTCAATCCGGCAGGGGTTCAAGTTACCAGTTTTAAGTCGCCGTCTGCTGAAGAGTTAGACCACGATTATTTTTGGCGGCATTATAAGGCTTTGCCTGGCAAAGGTCAAATTGGCATTTTCAACCGTTCCCATTACGAAAACGTGTTGATTACAAAAGTTCATCCAGAGATTATACTTAATGAAAAACACAGTGAAATACATTCATTAAATGACATTAATAAATCATTTTGGAAGGATAGATATAATCAAATTTGCCGCTTTGAGAAAACCCTGACAGAAAATGACACGACCATTCTGAAATTCTTTTTGCATGTTTCTAAAAAGGAGCAAAAAAGGAGATTTTTGGAGAGAATTGAAAATCCTGATAAAAACTGGAAATTTTCCACTGAAGATTTGAAAGAACGAGCGTACTGGGATGATTATCAACAAGCTTACGAAGATGCCATAAAAAATACAAGTACGAAAAACGCTCCCTGGTATGTAATTCCGGCAGATGATAAATGGTTTATGCGTTTTCTCGTCGAAAATATTATTTGTCATGAATTAAAAAAGCTAGATCTGAAATATCCTGTTATTTCAACTGATGAAAAACTAGCATTGTCCAAAGCAAAAGAAGAATTGTTAAATGAGGAATAAAAATAATGCTGATTTAGAAGATTTCTAATCAGCATTATTTTTAAAAAGCAGCCTTATTTCAGACTATAATAATTGATTTTTAAAGGTCGTATGGAACTCGCATGTCAGTAGCTCTCTTTACACTTATATTTTGTAAACCTCAGTGTTGCTGCTCATTTCATGTTTTTTTCTTTCCATTTCACATAAAGCATGTGGATAATACCATCAATCAGACCAATTTGGGGAACGATAAAGTTCTTGGCACCAACATTCCCAGCAACATCAATATAAATATCAGCTGCATGGGTTATAACATCGGCACGGTCGGGCTTCAGTTTGAATTTTTCAATTAATTCATCTACACTGTATTTTTTTAATTCATTATTCAACGTTTCAAGTGTTGCCAATGATAATTTACGATCCTTTCGGGTATGTGCCAAAGCATTTAATTTGATAATATTTCCACCAGAAGCAATCACATCATTTACCATGTATTGTTCTTTCAGAACGGCTAAATCTTTGTGAAGTGTATCAAATGTACTTTCTTCAACCATATTATTCAACAACCTGACTGTTCCAATATTATAAGAATTAGACTGAATTAATTCTCCGTTCACCAACAGACTGACTTCTGTGCTACCGCCACCTACATCTACAAAAATATAATTGTGATTTTCATTCAGGTTGTAATAAAAGTGGGTTTCAAATATAATCGTGGCTTCTTCCTGACCATCAATGACTTCTACTTTCAGATCGGTTTCTTTTTTAATTTCCTTTACAAGGTCTTTCGTGTTTTTGGCTTCACGCATGGCTGCTGTTGCACAAGCTCTGTATTCGACAACATCGTACACCTTCATTAAATGCCTGAATGCTTTCATTAAACGAATCAATTTTTTTGATTTTTCAGCACTGATTTTTCCATCAACAAATGATTCTTGGCCTAAACGCAGTGGAACCCTAATCATTAATGTTTTAGTGAATGTTGCTTCTGAATCGTTGGGTGTTATACCCATAATTAATAAACGTACGGCGTTGGATCCAATATCTATCGCAGCAAACTGGAGAGTGTTCATATTCGGTAAATTTTAGAGATGAGTATTATATAATTTCTTGTTCTTTTTCAGAAAATATTCTCTGGTAATTGTTTTTATAAAATTTGTATAGTTCTTCCTGTGATCTGAATGATTTTTTTTCGCCTGTAGAATTCAAAATATTATTTCCAGTTCCATCAACAATCCTGGCTTTTACATTGTCTTTCAGCCCATATTCTATTACAGTTTTCAATTGTTTGCGAAAATCTGGATCATAAACAGGCGTGTAAACTTCAACCCTGTGATCGAGATTGCGGGACATTAAGTCGGCTGAACCGATAAAATAGCGCTCTTCACCTCCATTTGCAAAAATCAAAACCCTGGAATGTTCAAGATAGCGATCAATAATACCTAGAACTTTTATGTTTTCACTCATTTTAGGAATACCAGTTACAAGAGAACAATTCCCACGTACTAATAGTTTGATTTTAACTCCGGCGTTGGAAGCTTCGTATAACTTTTCAATCATTTTTTCATCAACTACGTGATTGATTTTGAAATAAATATAAGCAGGTTTTCCCTTTTTGGCATTTTCTATTTCAGTTTTTATCAGACTGGTGATTTTTTTTCGCATAAACTGTGGTGAAACCAGTAGTTGTTTAAAAGAAGGATTCATATAGGGTTGTTCTATGAAATCGAACACGTTCTCCACATCCGAAACTATTCCTTTGTGGGCTGTCATCAATGTAAAATCGGTATATATAGTGGCTGTTCCTTCATGAAAATTACCCGTTCCGATACAGGCTACATTTCCGGTTTTTGCTTTTATCAGGGTCAGTTTCGAATGTACTTTCAAACCTTCCACACCAAACATAACTTTAATACCTGCATCACGCATTTTATTTGCCCAGTTGATATTTGATTTTTCATCGAATCTTGCCAGAAGTTCAACGATAGCTGTTACTTTTTTCCCATTCATCGCAGCACAAATCAACGCTTTAATAACTTTCGAATTTTTGGCAAGACGATATATACTTATTTTTATTTCCTTTACTTCTGGATTAATAGCCGATTCTCTTAGCAAACGAATATAATTATCGAAACTATGGTAAGGATAATGCAGATATTGGTCTTTCTTTCGGATTAGAGAAATTATACTTATAGATTCGTCGAAAGAATTTATGGGAATTGGTGGATGATTCTCAAATTTCAGCTGAACACTTTTAATCTTTGGGAAAGACATTAAATCTTTCAGATTGTGATATCTTCCTCCACTGACATGAATGTCGTTTTTATCAATCTGAAGCAATTTCTCGGTAAATCGAAGTAAATCGGAAGGAATTTCCCTGTCGAAAACGAATCGAACCGGAAGCCCGCTTTTACGACTTTTTATTCCTTTTGATACTTTATCCAAGACGCTTTGATACGCCGTATTATCAAAATCCATTTCGGCATCACGGGTAAATTTTATAGTATAAGCTTCGTAAACGTCGTGATTTAACTGTGAAAAAATACGAGGCAAACAGAATCGGATTACATCATCAAGAAACATGATATAGTGTTTATCACCGTCAGCGGGCAACACCAGAAATCTGGAAAACTCACCTGTTGGAATTTCAATTAATGCGTATTCCTTATTTTTACTTTTGCTATTCTTGTCCGAATTAGATATTTTAATGGCGAGGTAAATGCTTTTGTCGTTCAGTTCAGGTTCCACTTTCATTCGAGAAATCAGAATTGGGAAAAGTGAATTCATTAGTTCTTCGCTGTAGAAGGTGTCCACAAATTCCTTTTGTTTGTAGGACAATTGATTTGAATTCAGTATGAAAATATTTTCCTTTTGAAGTTCTTCATTCAAACCAAGAAATATATGCTCAAAATCATTTGTGTAAATCTCATTTAGTTTCAGAATTTTTTTCAATCCCTTTTTTGAATCGGAGTAGGTATTCTGCATGTTTTCCTCCAATTCAATAACCCTGCGCAACGTGGCAACCCGAACCTGAAAAAACTCATCGAGATTATTCGAATAAATGCCCAGAAAACTCAATCGTTCCAACAGAGGATTTAATGAATTAGCGGCCTCGTCCAATATCCTTCGATTGAAATACATCCAGCTTACATCTCTATTTACGGTTAAAATATTCTTGGATTTTTTATTCATACATGTTGCATTAACAATTATAGATTAAATAACAATTTGTTCTTCCGACAGGATTATTCTTAACGTATTTTAGTATCAGAATTTCTGCTTTATTTCTGCATCTATTTCTACTTTAGTAAAATAAAAAAAATCAATTCTATATTGACCCCCAACCCATCCAGATAGCTATCGAGATGGGGGTTTGGGGGGGTCGAAATTTTAAATTGCTAAAGTAGGACTATGCAAAAATAAAGAAAATATTCAGATTTATTACAAATAAAAATTTGTAATCAGTATTTTATACGTAGTTATTGTCTAAAAATAACATATATGTAACAGTTGTTACAATTGGCACAGTATTTTGCTTTTCCCTGTTTCTTTACTTAATCTGTAAACTTTGGTTTAAATAGCTGAATTCCAATACTAATCCCTACTTTCCACTTTGTGGCTAAGTTGTCTGAGTAATCAGCAAAAAAACTCGCTGTCAGTGTTTTGAACTGATATACCAATGCGGCTTCAGAAATAACCCGAACTGATTGAGCGGGATTTATAAAGAAGAATTCATTTTTATTATTGATTTTTTGAATAGGTAAAAAGCAATACATTTCCAAACGGAAATGAAACTGATCGGAAATTTTGTAGATGGGTTTTATACCGACTGCAGCAAAATGATTGGAACTAAAAGCCGGATTAAAAACCGTCTGACTGTAAGGTGTGGGCTGAAAATCAGGTTGTAGGATGTTGGAAATATTGTAATTCGAAAAAGGCTTAGCGGTTGAATAAACCAGTTCGGCACTTGTCCCTAAACTAATTTGATTTGAAAGTCTGAAATATAAATCACCCTTTGCATTCAATTGCAACCAAGGACTTAAGGTAATTGTACGATTCAAATATGTTTCTGTTCCTTGAAAAATTTGACCAGAAAATAGATAAGAATAACCTTTTGTCGGATAAATCAAAGTATTTAAAGAGTTAGTTCCCAGCTTTATATATGTTTTAGCAAACATAAATTGACTTTTGGTGTCCAAAATATCTTTAAGATTAACCTGATTACCAGAATTGTAATGGTAAACTGATTTGTCGAGCCCGATTCCAAGTTCTAGGGTTGCCTTGGCATTAATTCCAGTATTAAAGGAGATTATTCCGTAAGTTTCGTTTTGGTTAAAAAGGGAAGTTTGAACACTTGACAGAAAATTCCCTGTCAGGTTTAAATAGTTAAAATTATTCCATACAGCTTGTAGTTTAATATGTGTTGGAAATGGTGTCGGCATCTCTGTGCGTAAACTCAGACCTAAGCCATTATAAAAAGTTCCTGTCTGAACATCTAGATTTATCGTTTTAGCCCAACGGGATAATTTACTGTAAGTCAGACCAATATAAACCTGATTGGCTCCAAGCGTAGAAAGATTGCTGCCAAAAGAAAATTTTAAAGGTTCGTGAGTTTTTATTTTCAAATTCAGTTCGGATTTTCCTGTTTCAGGATTTAGAAAAGCTTCTGGAATAACTTCATCAATACACTCATTGGCAACCAGTTGATAATATGTTTTTTTGAATTGGTTTAAATCAAAGGGTTTATCATCAGAATCAAAAAGATGGGTGATATATTCCTTTTCTTTTTCAGAAATACCTTCAATTTTCAATTTATCAAACTGAATATCAATAGAATTATTCCTAAAGGTTTTTCTTTTAATTATTATTTCGCCAATTGAAATTCTGCGTTTTATAGCTGTTTTTATTTCGTCCATGTGTTTTATAGTAGAGTCGTATCCAATTCGAAACAATTCATCTACTTTGCTGAAGTCCCATGTTCCGTACTTTTTCAGGTCAAAGTCAAGCAATAATCCAACGTGATTCCCCAGATTATAGTTGGTCGGACTAATAATCATATTTTGCAATTGCATGATAGGGTCATTTATATTTGCTCTCGGAGGATTATAAGCCACCACACTGCCAATGAAATAATCTGGTGCAAAATCATTTGCCATCACTTCAACCGGGAAATTATCATAAATCCCGCCGTCATAAAGTAGCCGGTTTTCATTTACAATTGATCTGAAAATAAACGGAAAAGTCAAGGAAGCCCGTATGACACTACTCAGATTTCCCTTACTGAAAACAACCGCTTTCTTATTATAAACGTCAGAAGCTACGCAACGGAATGGAACGAATAAATTGTCAAAATTATAATAGCTGGCCAAAGATGCCGCTAAGAAAAACGAAAGATTCGCAAAATTCATTTCGTTTGGAGAAATCAGATTGGTTGGAAGTTGAATTGAAGAAGCTGCAATATCAAAGCTTATAATTTCAGGTTTTAGTTCTTGGTCGAAATAAGGGAACTGATTTTCCGGAGTAATTTCTCCTTTCGTTAATCTTTCGAACGCTGGCGATTTGAAAATTTGATTCATTTCGTCGGGCGAGTAACCTGATGTATACATTCCACCAATAACAGCGCCGATTGATGTTCCTGTAATATAATCGATTGGAATTCCATTTTCTTCCAACGCTTTTAAAACGCCTATGTGAGCTATTCCCGGTGCACCTCCACCGCTAAGAACTAAACCAACTTTTTGAGGTAATAGGGTTGATGTATAAAAAAAAAGAGCAATCAAAAAAAATGGCCTCATTGTTACTTTTCTGTTTATATTGAATTGAAAATGTAAAATTAAGCCGAAACGATTAAAAATAAATTACAATTTTCTTACAAATACATGAATATAAACAGAAACGATGTGTACGTGAATTCAAATTAAGTAACTCCTTAGCCAAAAAAATGAATAAAAACAAACCCCACGAATCAAAACAATGGTTTTAACAGAAATCGAGTGGTTGATTATCAATAACGATTCTAAGGTTGTAATCATCATCGGGTACAACCCAACATTTTCGTGTTTATTGAAGCAGAAACACAAATCAAGCAACGATAAACTCTAGACTTCGAGCGCAATGGTATTTGCCTTTGAAACAGACAATTGGAACGATGTAATTACCAAAGAAAGTATAAAGGCTGTACTATTAAGAGAGAATATTCGAATTTGGTATTTTTACTTTCAGAATTTTGCTTAATCAATTCGTTTAAAGAGTATTTAAGAACGTTAATACAACTTTCTCCAACGGATTATTTGTTTCACAACCTCCTGTCTTGCTTTTTTTTAAATACTTATACACTTCACAGTTGGCTCTATAGCCATTTTTAAATCGCTTGCTTTATTTCGGCTATTGTAATCCGATAGCAATAGCAAATGAATGTACTGTCCGATATTACTTTGAAAAAAACAGGATTTTTTAATTCTGAGGTCAGTATTATTATTTCATCTTTTACATAAACTGTATCGCAGTTATCGTTTACACAAACCTGCCATTTGGTCTTTTTGGAGCTTAAAAGTTCCTGGTTTATTAACTGACTTTTTATGCTTTCTTCTTTTACTTTCTTCTTTTACTTTCAATGTTGGCTGACCACAAGTAGGGCAAATCATTATCTCTTTCATAAGTTTATGTTTTATTACAACAGATAATTGTTTTAGTATGTCTTAAAATTATCATGCGTAATGATGTATATTTACTTCTTTAACTACAATGTAATACTTATTGCTACAGATTAATATAAATGAAACATTTCTGAAAAATCGTAACTCTACTTTTGTTGCGAATTAAAAAAGTAACAGATGTTTCAAAAGTTTTGTGTCTATTTTCTCCTCTTTATTTCAATCAATTTAAATTCCGAAAATATTTCAGGTATTGTGCGCGATGCACAAACCGGAGAAGTGCTGATAGGGGCAAGTATTTATTTGAAAAATAGTAAAGCCATAGGTACTACCACCGGACTTGATGGTACGTTTGTGCTGAAAAAAATACCTGCAAGTAAAGCAACTTTAGTTTGTAGTTACATTAGCTATATAACGGTCGAAAAAACCATACAGATTCCTACCGCCGATTCTCAAAAAATAATTTTAGATCTTGTTTCGTACGGAAACGAGTTAAGTGATGTGGTGATAATAGCTTCCAATAAAACAACCGACATAGGTGTACGTAACCTTGAGCGTCTATCAACAAATTTAGTTAATATTGTAGGCGCACGTAGCATCGAAATTTCACCCGATTTAACCGTGGCAAATGTATTAGGACGTATATCTGGTGTGACAATGGAACGCAATAGTTCCGGCGAAGCCGAATATGCCGTTTTGCGTGGCATGGACAAACGTTACAACATTACGCTCGTTAATGGAGTAAAAATTTCAAGTCCGAACAACAAACAGCGTTATGTCCCACTAAATATCTTCCCCAGCGAATTGCTCGACCGCCTTGAAGTAAGTAAAACCCGTAGTGCCAACATGGACGGCGATGCTACAAGTGGTGCTGTGAATATGGTGATGAAAGATGCCCCTTCTCGTTTTACACTTAGAGCCAATGCATCTACAGGATACAATAGTTTGTTCCTGGATAGGGACTTTACTTCGTTTAATAAAGAAAAAATTATAAAAACTGCTCCTTATGAACAGTTCGGAAATACTTACGCCGCTACAATGTCCGACTTTGGAAATGCTCTAAATGCACCCGTTAATTATCAGCCTTTGCCCAATGTGATAGCTGGGTTATCGTTGGGAAACCGGATGTTTAGTAATAAATTCGGATTTATTGTAGCGGCTAATTATCAAAATTTGAACAAAGGAACGAACAGTACATTTTTCGAAGATGAAATGGTGCAAACCGAAAGCACATTACGACTTACTTCTGTAAAAGAAAGATTTTATTCTGAGAATCAGGCTCAATATGGAATTCATGCCAAGTTCGATTATGTTTTTTCGAAAAAGCATAAGTTGGAATGCTACAACTTCCTCGTTGCTAATAATAATACGCAGGTTCGGCAGTCCAATTCTAGCAATTTTAAATTGTTTTACGAGCCCGAAAAAGGAAATCTTGATTTATCGTACCAAACTCGTTTACGAACTACTAACCAACAAATTTTTGCCTCTACTTTACAGGGTGACCACAGCATAAATGAAAGATTAAATCTAAATTGGTCGGCAATTTATTCATCAGCAGGACTTCAAAGACCCGATCAAATTTATATTAATCTGGATAATCTTCGTCAGAATTATGTGGATAATATAAACATCGATGGCGATGGTTCCGACCGACGCTGGGAACATAATTCAGATCAGGATATATCGTTCCTGGCTAATGGAAAGTATAATTTTGCTATTGAATCGGCAAAAATTAAATTGCAGGCGGGAGGTTTGTTTCGTACCAAAATGCGCGATAATTTTTATGTAAACTATAAACTTAAACCTGTTAATACCAATCAAAACTTCGAAACAATTGACCAAATTAACTGGACAGTGTATACGCCTAAAGGTAGTGTAGGTCCACTTACATTTAGTGCCAACGAAATTATTGGAGCAGGTTATGTTCAAAGTCGACTCGAAAGTAAAAAGTTTGAAATGATTGTCGGACTACGCAGTGAATATACCGATCAGGGATATCACATGTTTTATCCAAATGCAGGCGAATCGCCTGATGGTGTTCAGCAATATATTGACTTTTTACCAAACCTTCAGATGAAATACTCACCGCGCGAAAACACAAATTGGCGAGCAAGTTATTACAAGTCGGTAAATCGCCCGGGATATTTCGAAATTGTCCCTTATCAGGTGCTGGGAGAAGAATATACCGAATATGGAAACAAAAATTTGAAACCTGCAGTAATTGATAATTTTGATGTTCGGTTTGAATTCTTTCCGAAAGCTATGGATCAAATTTTAATAGCTGCATTTTTTAAAAATATAGACGCTCCTATTGAGTTTGCGTACTTCTCGGTAAACCAGCGTCAGTCGGGTTATGGGCTTCAAAATTTGGGAAATGCACAAAATCTGGGCGTAGAACTTGATTTCATAAAATACATTCGTGTCTTTGGAGTTAAAGCGAATTACACATACACGCATTCATCAATTACAACTCCAAAAGTATACTATGGAAAAGACGAATTTGGAAATACAAAAACGCTATCAAAAAATCAAACACGTCCTTTGGTTGGTCAGGCAGCGCACGTAGCAAATATATCTTTACTGATTAAAGATGTAAATCATGGTTGGGACGCACAATTAGCTGCTTCGTATATTGGTGATAAAATTGTGATTGCTTCGCGATTTTTAAACTCTGATTATTGGGAAAAAGGAACGGTAAGTTTGGATTTATCAATTGAAAAAAAAATAAAATCAGGTATTTCTATCTTTGCAAAAGCTAATAACTTACTTAATACAGCTAAAATTGAATTTTTAAAATCGCAGAATGACTATAACGATAAATTCGCATTTCAAACACCACAAAATGGTGAAACATTGATAGGTAAAGAATATTATAAACAATCGTTTTTGGTAGGAGTGAGATATAAATTATAAGTAAAAAAATCAAAAAAAAAAAATTAAAAAAATGCAAAAGCTAAGGTTCTTATTTACAGCCGTTATTTTGGTTGCAATCTTTACATCGTGTAAAAACGAGGAAATTGTTGACAATTCTAAAAAGTATCCTGAAGGTGCTATTGTTTGGAAAAACGATACTACTATTACCAATCACGTAATTATTCCTAAAGCTAAATCGTTGTATATTGAGCCGGGAGTTACCGTAACAATGAACGATACAACAGTACGTCCCGAAATTATCATTTTAGGAAATTTGTATTGCGATGGTACTGCCGCTAAACCAATTAAATTTACTGTTGCCGAACAATACCGTACCGAAGCAAAACGCTTTGCCCGTTATTGGGGTGGAATTATTTGTGGATACGATTCAGAAGAAGTTCTTTTAAATTATGTTACTATCGAATACGGAGGTGCCCAAACTACAGAACAGTCGGCATCGTTCCAAAATCAATTATTCAAAACCGTATCAGGTGAAGGTGTACCTGCTTTTCACTTTTGTAATTTAAATGGTAAGTTCGTAATACAAAATTGTACATTCCGCAATAATGCCGAAGACCAAATTTATATTACCGGAGGTAAATCCATTGTAATGAATAATAAGTTCATTGCAAGTGGATTCGATGGTGGCGAAGCAATTAACTATAAATCGGGCTGTTTGGCTGATATAGCTTATAATATGATTTATGATGCCAACTCTAATGGTCTCAAATTGTCGAACAATGGTGCTTTAAATCCACAATCACACTTATTTATTTACAACAATTCGATTATCAATTGCGGTTGGAGACGTCCAAAAGTGAAAGGTGGTTCTATTTGGTTGGAAATGAATGTATATGCCGAACTTTATAACAACATGATTGCCGATTGCCGTTGGGGTGTCAAGCGTGATGCTTCGAATGTTGAAGATCCTCGTACAGTAATTACACCAAACTATTACTTTGCTTCAACTGCTATCGGAGCAACACAATATCTGGCAGATGCTGCAAAAGGTCAGTTAGTTGGTGCTAATGATAAAGTGAGTACAACTGCCGGTGATAAAAATCCAAATTTTGTGAATTATACAGCACAAGCAACAATCGATATAAATGCTGGAACAACAAAAAGTGGTAATATTCCTCAAGTTTTCAATAGCAGTTGGGATTTTAAATTAAGTGCCGGTTCACCCGCTCTTACTGGTGGGAAAACTGATTTCCCTCGCCATTTTGCCACTTCCGGTATTACTGTTGGAGGAAAAGAATATAAATCGACCGCACCGGCTGTATATTTTGGAGCTTTCGGAGCTAAATAAGGAGTAAAAAATTTATTGATAAATTTATTGTTTCAATAGAGGGAGTGATTTCCCTCTATTGTTGTAACTAAAAAGCATTGAATTATGTATAAAAAAATATTGAATTATATCTTGACTTTTGCAATTGTTCTTTTGGCAATATCCTGCCAAAAAAACAAAAAAGACGAAAGTGAATTAGGCTTCTCTGACTATAATTTTATTGTTGCAAACGATTTAGGACGAAACGGTTATTTCGATCAAAAAACTATAGCTTCTTCAATGGGAATGTTTGCTTTTAATCATGATATTGAGTTTGTGGCTGCTGCCGGCGATATTCATCATTTTAATGGAGTTGCGAGTGTAACTGACCCGCTTTGGATGACAAATTTCGAGCTAATCTATTCGCATCCCGATTTAATGCTCGATTGGTATGCCATCTTAGGCAATCACGAGTATCGTGGTAATACCCAGGCTTGCTTGGATTATAGCAAAATAAGCCGTCGTTGGATTATGCCTTCGCGTTATTATACAATAGTAAAGGAAATTAACGACAGTACATCTATGCGCTTACTATTTATTGATACTGCTCCACTTATTAAAAAATATCGTAAAAGTAAGGACGAATATCCCGATGCTTGGAAACAGGACGATAAAGCACAGCTTCATTTTATCGATAGTGTATTAGCCTCATCAAAAGAAACATGGAATATTGTCATTGGGCATCATCCTATTTATGCATCAACCGAGAAAACAGAAAGCGAACGAACAGATATGCAGGAAACTGTTGACCCCCTACTCCGCAAATACAAGGTCGATTTCTATTTTTGTGGACATATTCATAGTTTTCAACACATCAAAAAAACTAATTCTGCGGTTGATTATATTGTGAATAGTTCTGCTTCGCTATCACGCAAGGTTGATAAAATCGATGGCACACAATTTTGCAGTCCGCTTTCAGGATTTACAGTTTGTTCAGTAGAATCAAACAAATTCACCCTGAATTTTATGAACAAAAGTGGATCTAGTATTTACACTTTTACTAAGACAAAATAAAGTAGAAAAAAGTCAAATTATCCACAAGAATCCTTTTTATAAGGCTATCTTCAGGGGAAGCGTCAAAGGACGCAATTTATGCTTAGATAAATCGGGGTTTTCATTTGTTTGGCAACTGCCAATAAACTTTCGATATTATTTAAGGATAAAAAAGGATAACGCATCTATTCCTATTCGAGAGAAAAGTAAAATAGAATTTCTTTAATTTCAAATATATTTTGAATTATAAGGCGCATGTTGTAAATCTTTGCCATCAGTGGTCTTGTGTGTGGTATTCCTTGTTATGGAAAATACACATATAATTCATTGGATACCCGCTAGTTATACAATCTGTGCCTGAATTCTTTAAATTCTCTAAAACTTCTTTTTCTTGTTAATTTTTGCCATTTTGTAATTTAAATCAGATTGTATGAACTAAAAACTCTTGTGATTTTTTTAATGTTTGCTATCTTCATTACATAAAAAGTAGTTTCTACAAAACACTTCAACTACATTTGATTTACGAAAAAATTGAGTATCTTTGTCTAACCAATAAAGTTTAATGTTTTGAAAAATACAATAATTCTTAATATTATGTTTTTCGTCATTGGAATTCAAATGTCCAATGCAAAGATTATTCCCGTACAAGTCTTTGAATCGGGCGATTATAGCGGACGTGTGAATTGCATATTTCAAGATCATATGGGGTTTGTCTGGATTGGTAAAGAAAATGGATTGTTCCGATATGATGGATATGAGCTGAGAACTTATAAGTCAAGATTGAGTGATTCAACAACAATCAGTAGCGATAATATTCAATCAATTGCAGAAGATGTTAATGGCAATTTATGGATAGGCACTCGAAGTTCAGGATTGAATTTTTGGAATAGAAAAACCGCTAAGTTTACACGATTTATACATGATCAAGCTAATCCTAATTCGATAAGTTTTAATGAAATATATTCAATTTTGCCAGTTGAAAATGCCAATGTTTGGATTGGCACTGATGGAGGAGGTTTAAACTATTTTGATGCATCAACTCATAGTTTCACTTCGTTCAAAGTTGGCAAAGCAAACAGCAAAGGTTTAACAAGCAATAAGATTCTACAAATCATACCTGCAGGTAA
Source organism: Bacteroidales bacterium (assembly GCA_038249855.1). Lineage (GTDB taxonomy): Bacteria > Bacteroidota > Bacteroidia > Bacteroidales > Paludibacteraceae > Paludibacter. The sequence goes on along the minus strand of JBBSCW010000023.1, from coordinate 2,121 downwards.
AAACAAGTATTGGTTAGGAACGTGGGCACAGGGTTTATCCCTTTTTAATTCGGTGACAAAGCATTTCGAAAAAATTGGAAAAAATACTTATTTCGAAAACAGTAATATTTATGGTTTATCAGAAGTAAAGCCCGGTATCTTATGGATTTCGACGGATAATAAAGTCTTACTATCTTATGATGTAAAGTCAAATTCATTTACAACCATAATTCCTCAAGCACCCATATTATATTTATCAACAATTACCACCACTTCAAAAGGTGAGGTGTATGTTGCATCAAATCAAGGATTGTTTTATTTTGAAACAATTACATCAAAACCTCAATTGACTTACGAATTTCAATCACTTAATACAATTTTTCTGGACAACACTCAAACACTATGGGTTGGAAATAGGTCTGGTATGGTTGGGAAAATCAATTCATTTAGGAAACAATTTCATTCTTTTGAACCTTTGGCTGTATACAACAACTCTCCAGTTTCCTCCATGTGCGCCGACCCCCATTCAGGTAATGTTTATTTTTCATCTTACAATTATTTTATCCAATATAATCCTTCAAAAAAGGAAGTTAACGCAACTTCACTTCTAAAACAACCATGGTTCTCGCTTTGTAAGATTGTTGGAAAAAAAGATGAATTTATTCTAGTTGCTGGTTCATCAGTAGGCTTAAGAACTTATAATCGCATCACGAAGACATTGAAACCTTTAAAATTTGAAAGTAGTGTTTATGATTATATTCTTGACTATGATGTCAAAATGATTAGTCCTGATAACTCAAATGGCTTTTGGGTAGGGGCGCACACAGTTGCCTATAGGATACGTCAAGATGAAAAAACAGGTATTTGGAAGATTTTGAATGTGATAATTGGAGGTAAATCAAAATTACTTACAAACTCGCACTATCCAACATGTTTTATTGAGCATTCCAATGGTGATTTTTTTATTGGTACTGAAGGTGCTGGATTAAATCAACTAACCCAATCTGGAAGACAAGTTAAATATTTAATGAGTAGCAATTCAAAGGAAAATGAATTGTCAAACAATTTCATCGAATGTATGGCTGTTGATAAAAAAGGAAATCTTCTACTTGGTACACAAGCTGGTCTAAATCGATTCGACATAAAAACCTCAGAGTTTAGTAAGTTGCTTGTAACAGATGGACTTGTTGATAATTGGATTTCATCAATTAAGGTGGATGACAAAAATAGGATATGGATTGGTACAAGAAATGGCATCTCACGTATATCACAAGACTTTAAAACAATAAATTCATATAATACGAATGATGGATTAATATCTAACTTTTACCTCACAAAGTCTGTCGCAACTGACCAGTTTGGAAACATATATTTTGGCTCTACAAAAGGAGTCATATGGTTTCATCCTGATAGTATTTCTGATAATCCATACATGGCAAATGCTATGATAGTTGGATTTGAAATTAACGAGAAAAATGTTGAAGTTTCAGAAAATTCGATTTTAAAGCAAAGTATTGAATTAACCAATGAAATAGTACTAAAAAGAGACCAATCCTCGTTCTCATTTCGAATGGCGGCTTTAAATTTTTTAAATTCGGAAAAAAACAAGATAGAATATAAATTAGAAGGATATGATGATGATTGGCAACTAGCAGGTGCTGATCAGAAAGCATCTTATTCAGAAGTTTCTCCCGGAAATTACACATTTCGAGTGAGGGTATCAAATGATGATGGTGTTTGGAATCCAGCACAAAGAATACTTTCGATTAAAGTAGTAAAACCGTTCTGGATGTCATGGAATGCAATTCTTTTATATATTTTAATTCTGGCTGCTACATACTATTATGTCCATCGCCGCATATTAAAAGAGTTGGATAAAAGATCGGAATCAGGTAAAATTATAATTCAAAGCCCGATCAATCAAGAAGACACAGCTGATCAGAAATTTATAAAGAAGGCATTTGAATTTATTATCGAAAATATTGAAGATCATGAATTTGGTGTACTCCAATTAGCAGAAAAAATGAATTGTAGCCGGTCCCAGTTATACCGTAGGGTAATTGCCATTTCCGGAATATCAGTATCTGATTTTATTAAACAAACTCGTATAACTAAAGCTGCTCAATATCTACTTCAAAAAAC
>JBBSCW010000022.1:0-19820 GCA_038249855.1 Bacteroidales bacterium | reverse complement strand
GTCCCCCATCTTTTTTATAATACTTACTCGTAATACACTACTTATAAAAATACCCGACTAACATTCATCAAATTGGAATGTTAGTCGGGTCTCTTTTTTTAGTACAAAAGTCTATATATGCAAAGAGTTTGTATATCTGATATAATAATTTGTAATATTATTGATAATAAGCAGTTTAAATCTTGTCTCTTGATTCTTGATTCTTGATTCTTGATTCTTGATTCTTGATTCTTGATTCTTGCGGTCTACATATTAAATGTTTCAGCTACCGCTTGACATACAATTTTACCTTTTACTATATTCAATCCTTTTCTTAAATCTTCATTTAATTCGCAAGCTATTTCCCAACCTAAATTGGCTAATTTCAACGCATAAGGTAAGGTAGCATTGGTCAACGCCAAAGTAGACGTAAACGGAACTGCTCCAGGAATATTAGCTACACAATAATGTTGTATGCCTTCCACCTGATACACTGGATTGGCATGGGTTGTAGGAACTGATGTTTCGAAGCAACCACCTTGATCGATAGCCACATCCACCAACACTGAACCCGGCTGCATAGTTTTTAGCATTTCTCGGGTAATCAAATGAGGAGCTTTGGCCCCAGGAATTAACACTGCGCCCACCACCAAATCGGTATGAGGAAGCATTTCCTGAATATTATATTGCGAAGACATAACGGTGAAAACGTTGGCAGGCATAATTTCACTCAAATAACGCAAACGAGGAAGCGATATGTCGGCAATAGTTACGTGAGCACCTAATCCAGCAGCCATCAGAGCGGCTTGCGTACCAACAACACCACCACCCAACACAAGAACGTGAGCAGGTCGAACACCAGGAACTCCACCTAACAAAATACCTTTGCCACCTTTTGGTTTTTCGAGGTATTTAGCTCCTTCCTGAATAGACATTCTGCCCGCCACTTCTGACATTGGGACGAGTAAAGGCAAAGTATTGTTGATTTCCACAGTTTCGTAAGCCAAGCAAACGGCATTGGTTTTCATCATTGCCCGTGTCAATATTTCGTTGGAAGCAAAATGGAAATAAGTGAATAATAATTGATTGGGGCGTATCAGTTCATATTCTTGCTCAATAGGTTCTTTCACCTTCATAATCATTTCGGCAATATCGAATATTTCTTTTGCCGTTTCGAGAACCATAGCTCCAGCAAGTTCATAGGATTCATCAGTAAAACCACTGTTTACACCAGCATGCGTTTCAACATAAACCTGATGTCCATTTTTTACCATAGATAGCACGCCAGATGGAGTCATGGCGATGCGACTTTCATTGTTTTTAATCTCTTTTGGGATTCCGATTTTCATAAAATAGTATTTTAAAATTGAACATTTCCGAATTGTTTATGCTGATAAAAGGCATGTTTTAACTCGAAAACTTCGTAAAAATACGGTTTTAATTTAAAACTGAATCATAAATAGTAATAAATTATTGAATCCATCGTGAAATAATATTTAAACTACTGAATTACAACACTATATTTTTTCGTAAAACTGTAACCAGAATTGATATATTATTGTTTTAAAACACAAATAAACGATAAAATAGACAGAAATTATCTGAATTTTATCGTTTATTCGCGGTAAGTAGAAAAATTGTAAGTTGCTTCAAAGCTTTGACTTTTTATGACTAGCATTATTTTCTACTTCACATTTTCAACTTGAGCTTTATTCCAACCTTGCATAAATGATTTTTTTGCACCTTCCCTATCACAAATTGTATCTATCACTATAAAAATAAACATTCCAAGAAATAAGAAAAGCACATCACGTTTAGTTATTTTTTTCATTTTAATTGATTTTAAAATTGTTATTTCTGTGTTATGATTTTGTTTTTATTGACTATCCGCAAAGTGACCTAATAAATATATTTCGGTGCACTGCACCTACTTTATCTGATTTTGACACTAACTATAAATGTTACCGGGACGCTGTCCCTAAGAAAAAAAAACAGAGTTCTTATTCAAACCATTAGGAACGGAGCACCGATAACATTTGTAGTCTTACATAAATGATAAATTAAAAGGTGCAGCGCACCGAAACAAATTATTCATAGTTTTCGGACACTTTTCGGACAATCATTTTGTTTTTAATATATCAAACTCTACTTTTAAGAATTTCAATATCTGCAATATAGGACATTATAAAAGCTGTCACTACTATTCTATTTTTCAAAAATAAAATGCATCTTATTATCTACTTTACTACTAAGCATGAAAACACAACGGAAACAGACAGTTTAGTATTAGATTGTAAGCACAGTATTTTAGTACATATATTGGTTGCCCATATTTTTAGGAGTTTCCAACTTATAAAATGAAGTATTATAATTCCCAAAGATTCCAACTCCCCCTTCAATATTGCTATAAATTTGAACAGGCTCCGAGAAAAATTCCATAACATAAGAACTCGTTTCCCTGGTTTTGAGATAGAGATAATATGATTTTGAGATACTTTGGAGTTCAAAAACAATTTCCTTCTTCACAATTTCATACGGTTTAATATCAGGATCATCGGTTTTAGAAGGTTCATTTCGGATTAAAGTACTCGAAAAGAAATTTGAACTAATTCTCAAACTATACTCTTTGCCATTGAAAAGTGCATCCGAAAACACAGAATACATGCTGTACGCCTCACCACCAAAAATTCCTTCTTCCGAAGTAGAACCAAAAACTGGATCATCAGAAGTGATGTATTGTGTATTTACTGCACTCATTCCATTGGCCGAATGATCAACAGTTTTCATTATAATACGATAATAATTATCAGCCGCTTTGGGATCTTTGATATGCAGTTTTATATTCAATTGCAGATTATAATTATATCCAATAGTATCATTTGTTGCAGTATAATCACCATAATCACCGTTAGAAAAGAGAGGATATCTATCAGTTACTTTATAAGTAGTATCAACAGATGAAATAGGAATAGCAGCTAAAACTTCTGTAAACGATTTTACTTCGGTGTACTTATCATTTTTAGCTGTAATTTTGATTTTATCACCAGCTTTTGGCTTATAAGAGCTCACATACAGGCCTTTGCCTTTGTGTAATAATGCAGGTTGCTCTATGCCGTTTACCCAAATTTTAACAGTGGCATTCAGCACATCATTAAATTTTGAGTCATTGTCTAAGAAAAATTTACTCTCTGAAACTTGTACTTTGATTATTGAATCGGGAGTTAGTATACTATTTACAACCAAAAGTGTAGAGCTATCTTTGCCTGAGAATTCAATATCCGTTTGGCAAGATGTAAATACTACAGCAAAAAAAGCTAATATAAGTAGGAATGAATTGATTTTCATATTGTGCTGAATGATAGAGAATTAAAATTTAAAGCTATAACTTACTGATGGTAAAATAGTAAAGATAGTCAACTTCTTAAGTTTCTTATCGTAGGTATAAGTATTGGTAGTCTCATCATACCTATCACTATTGGATGCCATTACCAAAAATGGATTTTTCTGATTGGTTGCATTATAAACACTGATGTTCCAAGTTCTTATACCATGTTTCTTTTGCTTATGAAAGTTCACACCCAAATCCACTCGCATATAGTCGGGCAGTCTATAATTGTTTCGTTTACTGATATGAGGAATTGATGTCTGATAATAATAATAATAGTTATAATCATTCCCAGGAATTGCAGCCGCATTGTAATTCTGTAATGCCAGCGAACCACTGTTGCCCGTACTATAAACCCAAGTTCCGGCCACATCAATTTTTTTATTGAATTTATGCGAAACTACTAAGCTTATATCATGTCTCCTATCGTATTTTGCAGGAAAAACTTCTCCGTTGTTTAGTTCTTCGCCAGGTCGGTCGAACAATCGTTCAGATTTGGACCAAGTGTAACCTAACCAGCCTGTAGTTTGACCAATTGATTTCTGTGCTAAAAACTCTACACCATAGGCCCAACCACGACCCATGCTCACTTTATCTTCCCATCCAGTACTCGAACCCAAAAAAGTAGCACCATCCTTGTATTCAATCAAGTTCTCCATTGATTTGTAATATCCTTCCACCGAGAAATCGATAATATTCTTGAAATTATAGAACATTCCCACAGAGTATTGATGCGATTTCATCGGTTCAACCCTTTTGGTAACCGGTACCCAAAGATCGGTAGGTAAACTGATATTGGAGTTAGAAAGCAAATGAATATATTGACTCATAGCCGCATAGCCAGCTTTAGCAGAAAGTTTATCAGTTATTAAAGCACGGATTCCAATGCGAGGTTGCAAAGATTGGTAAAAAGTACTTTGAACATCGAAATTGGAATAATGAAGTCCTACATTGGCTTTAATAAATGAGTTAATGTCGAAATTATCCTCCACATAAAAAGCAGTTTCGTGCGTATAGATATTTTCATCACCAATGGTCGTATCCCTTTTTTGCGTCAATTTAAAGCTGGTGGTTTTTTCATTGAGAACTTGCACTCCCGGGCGAAAACTGTGATTGATATAATTGCCGCCAAATTTAATTTCGTGGTTCGGATTGGGATTATACTCAAAATCCATTTTCAATCCAACATCTTCAATACCAGAGCGATACCCCAAAGTGATTGACTGCGATTCATTTTCCGATGGCACAAGAGATTTTACACTATAATCAGATCCCACCGCCATATTGAATCGGTATCGAGTATAGGTAGCCGTGGTATTCATAAAAAGCTTGTTGTTGATCACGTGATTCCACCTCAATGCATTGATAAAATTACCCCAATCCCAGTTCAATCGCATGCGCATTTCTTCCGTTCTCTTTTTGTCCGTCTTGTAACTTTCACGTATATTGCTATAAACCACGTCATCGCCAATATAGGTACTCAGGTAAAGTCTGTCCTTATCCGAAAAAGTATGACTAATTTTAGCATTAAAATCGTAGAAATAATAACCAGCAGAGAGTTTATCAACTCCTTGTTCTTTGGCTACAATAAGTAAAACTGGTTTTGCCAATAAGTCGAGATAAGTACGCCGACCTGAAATATTAAAGGTAGTCTTTTCACTAAAAAGAGGCCCTTCAAGGTTGAACTTGGAAGAAATAATTCCAACGCTGAAATTACCACGAAGTTTTTTTGTATTTCCATCATTCATCCTAATGTCCAGTACCGATGAAAGTCGCCCGCCAAAACGAGCAGGAAAACCACCTTTGTAAAGTGTTACATTCTTAATGGCATCAGCATTGAAAACTGAAAACAATCCGCCTAAATGGTTGACATTGTACACGGGAACGCCATCGAGTAAAAACAGATTCTCATCAGGACCGCCACCGCGAACATAAAAACCTGCCGAACCTTCTACCCCACCCTGCACGCCAGGTAGCAATTGCAAAGCTTTCAATACGTCAGTTTCGCCAAATAGAGTAGGCACACTCTTAATAAGCGAAATAGGTACTTCTATGGCACTCATTTGCGTACCTCTTACACCAATTTCATTCGATGTGCCAATTACAGTCAATTCATTCAAAATCAGACTTTCATTCAGCCCAATATTGATAATTGTATCTTTAGTCAGCTTGAATGTACGCTTCTCAGTGGCATAACCTACATAAGTATAGTGTATATCAACCTGCGATTTGGGCAAGGTAATAGAATAAAATCCATAACTATTGCTTACCGTCCCTTTTTTGGTGAGGGCATCGAATACCGAACTACTAATTAATGTTTCGCCACTTTTTGCATCCTTAATATAACCGCTTATGGTATAATTTTGCGAAAAAACAGAACAAGGAAACAGAATAATTAGCGATAGAATACTTAAAAAATAATTTTTTGAATTCATTGATTGGTTAATTAATTTATTGGTTAAAACATAAAATTAGTATGATGCAACAAATTATAAATTCGTTGCACGAAAAATAATGAGTCTATTGGTTTTTTTAACTGCTTATCTCTTTTAGACAAGCTGTATTTATTTTAAATTTGGCTTCAAACACGAACAGTGTGGGAGATAAAAACTGTTTTAGAATCTATAAAGAGTCTAATTAAACAAAGAGAATAAGGACAGACATCATGGGAATCCGTTTACTACTAAGGGTTTCAATATAAAAAGAAGGGTTTTATTATATATACAACGAGTTTGTATGTCATTGTTAATTCTTGATTCTTGTTTCTTGATTCTTTCGGTCTTTATATGCATAGCCCCTTAATAACATCATCAGAACTAAGCAACTTCCCTTATTCCCTTATTTTATGAAAATCGAATAAATCAAGGCTTTGTGAACCAACAATCAGCGAAGCTAAACTTTGTGACTTCGTAGCAACTTATATAATTTCAATCACTTTTAAAATTATTCTTACTTGACCGAAAGGGATAGCAATATTTTTTAATTATCCAATGTTAATTTCTGATTAGACTACTATTAAGTTAAGTATATTTTGGCAGTATCAGCCGAAATACGTCAATCCCGTTTGGACGGGATGAACGCTACACACCGCACAACTCCTTTAAGCGGGACTGTCGGATATTAAAACTGACAAATTCAACTTAACAAGACATTATTAAAATGTTGTTATTGGCTTTTTCAATTCAAGAAAGAACTATTCTATGAGAGTGAAAAGTCCATTGAGTGTGTATACCTTGGTTTTCTTTAAATCTACTGCATTCAGCAAAGCTTGTGCCACTTGGCGGGCATGGATGGGGCGGTATTTTTTCAATATTCCAAGTTTGTTGAGTATAAACATGACCTTTAAACCTAAGAATTCTCCTAATCGTTTTTCAAATCTCACTCCAAATAACTGTCCCGGGCGTAAGATGATTAAAGTCCGGAATCCCAACTGCATCACAGCTGAGTCAAGTTTCCCTTTAGTTTGCATATAGAATGCTTTTGAGTTGGCATTGGCACCAGCTGAAGATATTAATGCATAGACTGTTACTCCTTGTCGAGCTGCAATTTCAGCTACTTGATATTGATAGGTAAAATCGACTTTGAATTGATTTTGAGTAGATTTTGCTTTAGCAATGGTGGTACCCAAACACGAAAATAACACATCACCCTTAACTAAATGCTCCCAAGTTTTGGGTTGGTCGAAATCAATCACATGCTCGCTTAATTTCGGATGTGAAATGCCACTTTTTCTGCGAACCAAGCTTACAACTTCTGTGTATGTTTCGGACGAAAGCAATAAGTCGAGAACCTGAGTGCCGACCATACCCGAAGAGCCGATTATAATAGCTTTGTAGGATGGGGTTTCTGATATATTTGTTGATTCTATTAATGTTTGATTATCTGTCATTTATAAGTTTTTTATTTGTTGTTAATGGTTTCCCTGAATACTTTGCATATGTTCCAAGGGTATTCTGTACGTAATTAATGGTTTCCTTAGACCTAAATCGTCCATATTTTACAACAGGATCATTGTAAAATTCGGGTTCCGATTTTTTGATTAAAAAGTAATCCACATGACCGAACCAAATATATGGGTTTTTACCATATTTTCGAGCCAGGGCCATGGCATCAAGTATATGAGCCGGACCGGAATTATATGCTGCAAGAATAAATTTTATACGTTCTTCTTTATCTACTATTTTTTGGAAAGTAAGATTTAAACTCTTGATATACTGCACTCCAGCTTCGATATTTTTTTCAGGATTCTGTATATTTTTACGGGTTAATCCGAAATTAGCTGCAGTGCGGGGCATTAATTGCATGATACCAGCTGCTCCTGCCCACGAAACTTGTGTAGAATCGAACTGAGATTCGTGAAAAGCCACAGCAGCCAACATCCTCCAATCCCAGTTAATTTCCTTGGCGTATTTCTTAAAAAAATGGTCGAAGGGTGAAATGGCTCCTTTTGGAATTTTTATTTTTTTATCCGCATGAAAAAGTGTATTTATCCAATACTTTTGGGTAAAGTTAGAAACCATGTTTGCACTTTCATCAGATTTCTCCCAATCCTGAAAAAATTGATATAAGTTCGTACTTTCCTTGCGAATAAGCCAACCATTTTTTTGTTCAAAGCCTATCCGTAAACGGTTATCTAATTTTTTATAGAAAGTTTTATAGAGTTGTGCTGTATGATAATAAGCTACTGTATATTCAATTTTTCCTTGAGCAACCATCTCAATCAATTCTTCAGAACTTAAAGAATCGTCAGCCTGTATTATATTAATTACATTGCCCAACTCTTCGTTAAGGCTTTGTAATCGTTTTTCGAAAATGCTATTTTTAACTACATGTATATTCTTGTCATTGAGCATAGTAACATCCGAAATAGTTTTAGCCGTGATTTTCTGAACTAATACTTGGTAAGAATTTTCTTGAGGAAAAACAAAATTGAAAATACTCTTTAACTCCTTGGTTTCAATGATGTTATAACAGAGAATATCGATTTTTCGTTCTTGAAGTAATTGTTCCAGTTCTAATTCGGTTTTTTTCTCGACTACTTTGAGTTTAACTCCCATTTTTTTAGCGAGAAACTGAGCTACTTCAAAATCGAAGCCCATATATTCATCACGGTATAAAAAGTAGGAAGTAGAGCCGTAAAGTGTACCTATAATTAAAGTATCTCTTTGGTTTATTTGCTCAATATCAACCACTTCTGTACTTGAAGTGGTTTCTTTCTGTACATTATTACAAGCAGCAATAATGATACAAAATATGCAAAACAAAAAGAGAGATTTTAATTGAGACATAGAATGTAATTACAAGTATTCAATATTCTCGGGTTTAATTCCTTTAAAATTATTCATTTTCAGAAAAACCTGTGCGGTAGCAAGCACATCTTTTTGACAATAAACCGCAATCCGATTCACATCATCATCCTTATAAAAAACTCCCGCTACTTGACTGCCATCGATATCGTCTTTGGGGGTTGGTATTCCAAAAACTTCTGTTAACAATTTGAGTGAGGTATAGTTTTTATAATCGCCGAATTTCCATAATTCCAAGGTATCGATAAAGGAAATTTCCCATGGTTTTTTGCCTGAAACTTGAAGGATCGATGGTAAAGCTAAGCCATTAATCAACATTCGTCGACAAATATATGGAATATCGAACTCCTTGATATTATGTCCACAAAGCGTGTGTTCCTTGGTGCTACAAAACTTGCCCAGCATATTGGCAAAGTCGATGAGAATAAGTCGTTCATCCTTACCAGCAAAGGATTTGGTGCGGTAGAACATTTCCAAACCTTTAAAGTGAATAAAACCTACCGAAATACAAACGATTTTCCCAAATTCGGCATAAATCCCAGCACTGTTCGCAAATGCCTCATCAGCAGTTGTTTCTAAACCATACTTTTCGGGCATTCGGCTATGTATAAGCTTAAATTTTTCTTCCCATAAATGAGCCAATGATTCAGGAAGCTCGGATAAATTAGCTTGTTGAGGAACTGTTTCTATATCCAGAAACAGTATTTTTGGTAGGTCTGATAGTTTCATAATCGATATTTTAAAGATAATAATAACGAAAGTTATATGTTTTAAAATTCAATAATTATAGCTAATCTATTATTTATAAGACAATTAACTTCAATAAATTAAAGTCATCGAATTGTTTTTTTCTGTTAGCAAAGTTAGTAAAAATTGTAGAATTGGAAAATGTGGAGTTTGAGAAAGATTTTGTCTGGAATAGCATTAGGGCTTATGAGTAATAGTTTTATACTATTCAAGTGAAAACAATCGCTGAAACTTTTGTTTATTTAAATCTTTTCCTTATAATTGTATAGAAGAAAATCATGTACTAAAACAACGTTACATTAATGGTAGTAATTCTCAAAAAGCTAAAACGATTGGGTGTTTCAGGAATGACGCTCTATCCTATTATTTTTCTCAGATCAAAAGAACTTAAAAGTGACATTAGGATTATGAATCATGAGCGAATTCACATCCGACAACAGATTGAAATGTTTATTATTCCATTCTATTTAATTTATCTGATTGAGTATTTATTTGGTCTGATAAAACACAAAAACCATTTTGAGGCATACTTGAATATTTCATTTGAACGAGAAGCTTTTATGAATCATGGGAATTTAGAATATTTAAAAGTACGAAAATTTTGGGAGTGGACTCGCTATATTAAAATTGAAAACAGGAATGAAATGAAAGAATGATGGAAATTATTATACAATATTTTTTAAGACAACCAATAAAGATTATTTAGCCCTTATTCTTGTTGGATGATTCTTCTTGTGAATTAAAAAGAAAACAGGTGATTGTAAGTTTGGTAGTTCTTTTTACCAATAATTTATAATCACCTGTATTTTATGATGTTAGCTCTTATTTTATTCAATAACAATCTGTATGAATTAATAGAATTAGCTCTTTAAAATTGTAAATCGCAAATAATTAAATGGTAAATTCTTACTTGACTCTCTTCAATTGTAAATAGTAACTATTTAAATTGTAAATCCTTACTTGGCTCTACTTTTCAAATCATCCACAGTAATAGTCATCAATCTACCAATAGGTTTCTTGCCTCTGTAAGTAATGATTCGCATAAGACTTGCATCTTTCGGGATGAGTTGCGACTTACTGTATTTCGGATAGAAATTATCGGGAGTAGAATTGTCAAAGCTTGTATAAATGTCCATCCCATCAATTTCAGTAGTCAGTTCAACAAAATACTGCTCGCCGTTCTTTTTTACATTCACAATAGCATCATACATGGCAGGTGAGTATTTTGTTTCAGCAAAATCGAAACGTTTGAAGTGATTTTCGGTTTTACTAATGAATTTATTCCAGTCTTTCAGGCTATCGGGTGACCAGAGCGACTCGGAAGCGGCAAATCCTCGTGGCCAAGTCATGTACTCCAACTGACGATAATTATAAATTTGTTCAGTCCACATATTAGCTTGTCCACCCAATATAAAATCTGCATTTGCTCCTGCTGGCAGGGGATCGAATTTATAAGTTTGGTTCAAACGCAAACTATGATAAACCGGTGCTTCTGTGGATTTATCGCCTTGCATTAAGTCGATATATACAAATTGATTTGGACTCATCACCACGTAATGTCCTAAATTAGAGGCATTTATTCCGTGTTGAATTCCTCTCCAACTCATCAACGCTGTGGATGGTGAGATGCCGCCTTCTAAAATCTCATCCCAACCCATCATTTTTTTGCCTTTCGAGAGAATGATTTTCTCTATTCTTTTACCAAAATAAGACTGAACTTCGGCCATATTCTTCAAGTCCTCACTTTTCATTAAAGCTGCAACTTTTGGACTTTTTTCCCAGAAATTATACGCAGCTTCATCACCACCAGTATGGATATATTCAAACGGAAAAAGCTGAGCTACTTCCGTAAATACCTTATCCATAAACTCATATACAAAATCATTAGCTGGCGACATATTATTATCAACGGAAGCTGTATGTCTTGGCTTTGCCGTCCAATCCATAATTGGCTCGCCGGTCCTTACATTGTAAGTTTTAGCCTCCTCTGGTACACTTGAAAGTTCAGGATATGAAGCAATGGCCGCCATACTATGACCAGGAACATCAATCTCGGGCATAAGCTCTATAAATCTTTCCTGTGCGTATTTCACAACTTCACGTATCTGTTCGTGCGTATAAAATCCTCCATAAGTTTTTGGTTCTTCGGGTAACGGTTTCGAGAAGGATCCGAAGTTGCCTATTTTCTCTACTCTCCAAGCACCGATTTCAGTTAATTTAGGCAATGATTTTATTTCAATTCTCCATCCCTCATCATCAGTTAGATGCCAATGTAAACGGTTGTATTTATAACGTGACATCTGGTCGATAAAGCTTTTCACTTCATCAACTGTAAAGAAGTGGCGTGCCACATCCAGCATCATACCACGCCATCCAACACGTGGATAATCAGTAATTTCAATAATGGGTATTTGCCATTTTACGTTGGATACTTTTACCTTATTTTCAATAGCGGCAGGAAAAAGTTGTATCAACGACTGTGCTCCATAATACAACCCGGCAGATGTATTGGCCTTAATAATTATATTTTTTGGCGTGACGGAAAGCTTATATCCTTCTGCTCCAATCGTATTGTCTTTTGTTTTATTTAACAAAAGCTGTACAATGCTTATACCAGATGATTGGACTGTAACTACGCTACCAGTAGCCTTAGTCAACTTTTCTTGCAAAAACTTCACGGTAATGTCATTTTCTGCTCCAACTGGGCGTGATAATGTTACAGTTTTAGGAAGCGTAAAAACTCCTTGTTTAGCTGTAATTGTTACTGGCTCGGGGATAATCGGAAGTAAACTTGATTTTTGAGAAAACAGAGAGAATGATAATGCTAAAATGCAAATTGTTAGAAGGTGTTTTTTCATGATTACATTATTGATAATTTATAAATTGAATGAGCCTTTATTTAGAAAAGGACTTATAATATATTTAACTATTTTTCCTCCTTTTATAAAGTAAAATAAGCTGAATTAATCCATTTAAATTAGACAATTAACACGAAACCAAAAAGGAACAAAGTAACAGAAAAAATATATTGTTGCACGCTATATGCACTGCTTGCTACAAAAGAATATTTAGTTACTCTACAATTAGATTATTCAATATATATTTGGTAAGTATGTCGATGGCTATGTGGTTGTTGCCACCCTGAGGAATAATGATATCGGCAAAACGTTTGGTGGGTTCAATAAATTGTAAGTGCATGGGTTTAAGGGTTTTTTCATACCGTTCCATTACTTTATTCACCGAACGTCCTCTTTCCACTATATCTCGGTTGATTACTCTTATCAAACGGTCGTCGGCATCGGCATCAACAAAAACTTTGAGATCCATCAATTTTCGCAATTCAGGATTGGTAAGTACAAGGATTCCCTCGACTATGATAACGTGGCATGGTTTGACTTCAATAGTTTCAGTAGCTCGCGTACAGCTAAGATAAGAATAAATAGGCTGACAAATATTTTTACCTTTTCGAAGCTCTTTCAGGTGCTTAGTAAGTAGCTCGAATTCTATGGAATCTGGATGGTCAAAGTTGATCTCCAAGCGTTCTTCGAGCGGTAAATGTCCACTGTCCTTATAGTACGAATCCTGTGGTAGAATTGCGACTTCGCCTGCGGGCAATCTCTCTAAAATCTTACGTACTACGGTTGTTTTTCCTGATCCGGTTCCGCCGGCAATTCCAATTATTAACATATACTTTTAGCTCTTTCTGATTTCAGGGTACTAAATTAAGTATTTATTCGCTTTCAGTCAAATTTGTTTGAAATTTTTATTTAAAATTAAAATAGATTTCAGCGAAACACCTGACTAATAATAGAATAGTTTTTAATGGATGAAAAGGATTTATTTTATTTAAAATATCACTATCTTTGTTTTCCTACAAATTCAAAATATTATTATGGTCAATACGCTATCTATCGAAGAGATAATTGTAGGATACAAAATAAGTACTTGTTATCGAAATCAAGGAGTTCAATAAATTTCCAATAAAATAAAAGAAAGCTTATGAATGTGTTCAAACCAGAAGTTTTTCAGGGCAATATGTCCAAAATGAATTATTTTGAAGGTTGGTATTTTAAACAAGTTTCAAAGCAACTCGATGCCGTATATTCTTTTATACCAGGCGTTTCACTCAATCCCAAACATCCACATGCCTTTATTCAGATAATTAATGGGATCACGGGCGAAACGCAATATGTAGAGTATCCGCTGTCGAGTTTTAGTTATGATAAAAAACAGCTTTGGGTAAAAATTGAAGATTCAGTTTTTACACGCGATAATATCTTGCTTCATATTGATTCGCCACTAATCCAAGTGAGCGGACAGCTTCATTTTAGAAACGGCATTGATTATCCTACATCATTATTATCGCCAGGCATTATGGGTTGGTACTCGTTTGTTCCTTTTATGGAATGTAAACACGGCGTGGTCTCTGTTACGCATCAAATAGAAGGAAGTTTGAAAATCAACGAATTAGATATTGATTTTAGTGCTGGCAAAGGCTATATTGAAAAAGATTGGGGGCGGTCGTTTCCCGAATCCTGGATTTGGTTACAAAGCAATCATTTTCAACATTCGGACGCATGTATTATGATTAGCATCGCCAAAATCCCATGGTTAGGAAGTCATTTTTCAGGTTTTCTGGGTTTTCTGTATTTCGGTGGTAAGTTTTACAAATTTAGCACCTACAATAATTCAAAAATTACAGCCTTGAGCTATAGTGACCAAACTGTGCATATACAATTGAAAAACAAAGACTACAACTTATCAGTGAATGCTTATTTGAAGAATTCGGGTATTCTTTTAGCTCCTGACGCTGGCAAAATGGATCGGAGGATTAAAGAAAGTGTCGATTCGGAAATTGAAATTACGCTGACCGATTCCAAAGGCAATCAGATATATAAAGACAAAGCCGAACGAACAGGATTGGAAGTAATAGATGGGATATTCGAGATTGTCAAGATTAAATAATTCTGAAATGTAGTATATTGTTTGTCAATGTGTTCAATAATAACTAAAAAAACGGACTTGCCATCAAGGTAAGTCCGTTTTTTTAAAAACTTCTTCAAAGATATTTACCGACCAAAAGTCTTTAAGTGAGGATTATACAATACCCAAAGTTGTGTTTGACTATACCAAAAAGAAGGATGGAAAAATTTTTGTTTTTGACCGTGGAGTTCAGAAAAGGACTACTTTTGAAGAAATGAGTGAGCAAAAAGTAGAGTTTGTTGCTAGACTAAATGAAAGTGTACGAAAAGAGACTGTTCGCATAATAGAACAGGGTAATGGGCGAAGAATTGGTGGTCTTTTACTTGTCAGTGATCAAGAGATTCGTTTGTTCAGAAATTCAGGAAAGATAACAACCGATGAAACATTCAGGTTGATAACAGCACAAAATGAAACAGGAGAAACATATCTATTCTTGACAAATATTTGATTTTGAGCCAGATGTAATTACTTTGTTTTACCGTAAGATATGGGACATTGAAGTGTTTTTTTCGATTTATCAAACAAGAACTAAACTTTAGTCATTTCATGTCAACAAATGAAAATGAAAAAAAGATTATCTTGTATATGACACTTATATTGTCTATGTTGATTTTGATATATAAAAAAATTAATTAAATAGGATACAAAACAGCTAAAAGACGCTTTGCAATTGAATTAGATGAATTAATTATGGCTATTGTTGTACAGCATTGCGGGGGTGACCCAAGTCGGGTGTTTACATAGAAAAAATTCAACCTTTTACTCGACACTCAAAAAAATATGACAACCGGAAACAGCAACTTTGAACCATATTTTATCTTCCGACCGCTACTCCAAAGCGAATCAATTGATTTTTCCAAATCCAGCAAAAGACATCATCAAGTTAAACTTAAAAAATCAAGCTTCTAAAAACATATTCATCAACAGTTTAAATGGTCAAACAATGATAAATAAATCGTATATTGCCAACGAAGACGATAGTTGACAAATGTCTCATTGGTAAATTTTTACAGCAATGTGGTTCAATCCTGTCTGAATAGCTTTTGACAATTACAGGTCAGAATTTGACAGTGTTTTGTCATTTTACAACCTAAATTTGTAAACGAAACAACACTAGTTTTGTTAGAATAATTATTTTTGAATAACTAAGCAATCAGCAAAAAGATTCTTAGTTGGAGTAGTTGAAAATGAATAGTCCTTGAATTAAGGGTGCTATAAATCCCATCAGATTTCCTTTTTTAAAAGTTTAACTATTTGAGGCGTTTTTTTTATCAATATTTTTAATAAATTGCAGTCCAAAATTTCAGCTATTTATTCTCTATATTATCAGTAAGTATTTTAAATAAAAATATATTTTTAATATCCTGATTATTAGATTCTTTTTGAGGTTTTTACACAGGATTTGAATTCAAACATACAGTTAATAATTAAATACTATATATATGAATAGACGTGATTTTCTAAAAAACGGATCGCTGCTGGCTGGTGGTCTGTTGCTAAGTCAAATTGATTTAGATGCTGCCAATAAAAAGTATAAACCTCGCAAAATAGCTGCGAGCGAAAAAGTGAACCTTGCTTGTATCGGCATCGGTAATCGTGGGGGCGATATTATTAAAGAACTTTTTAAATCTGGTGAATGTAATATCGTAGCGTTGTGCGATACCGATATGGGAGCTCCTCATACACTGGAAATTATGAAAAAATTCCCTGATGCAAAACGTTTTCAGGATTTCCGTGTGATGTTCGATAAAATGGCGAATAAGATAGATGCAGTTTGTATTGGAACGCCTGATTTTAGTCATTTTCCTGCTACCATGCTTTCTATGTCGTTAGGAAAACACGTGTATGTAGAAAAACCTATGGCTCACACTTTCAACGAAGTGGAACTGATGATGCGTGCTGCGAAAAAATTCGGCGTTGTTACCCAAATGGGAAATCAAGGTCATTCCGAAGCCAATTATTTCCAGTTTAAAGCTTGGAAAGAAGCCGGAATCATCAAAGATGTAACGGCCATTACAGCTCACATGAACAATCCTCGCCGCTGGCATAGTTTTGACTCCAACATGAAAAACATGCCGAATGCCGAACCGGTTCCATCCTCTTTGGATTGGGATACTTGGTTAGGCCCTGAATTTTGGCACGATTACAACCACGATTATATCAACGGACAATGGCGTTGTTGGTACGATTTCGGCATGGGTGCGTTGGGCGATTGGGGTGCACATATTATCGATACAGCACATGAATTCCTTGATTTAGGGCTTCCAACTGAAATTAATATGTTGTATGCTAAGGGTCATAATAAATTCTTTTTCCCTTATTCATCTACTATTTTATTCAAATTTCCCGAACGTGGCAATATGCCCGCTTGCGATATAACTTGGTACGACGGATTGGATAATATTCCTACGCTTCCCAAAGGTTACGGAAATGTAGTTCTTGATTCGAACATTCCGCCTCCAACTAATGGTCAAATTCAGCCGACAAGTTTGAATCCTGGAAAAGAGATTTACAGTAAGGAATTGACATTTAAAGGTGGTTCGCACGGTACTACCTTGTCTATTATACCAGAAGAAAAGGCAAAAGAAATGGCTGCCAAACTTCCAGATGTTCCATTGAGCCCATCCAATCATTACGAAAACTTTATTCGTGCTTGTAAAGGTCAAGAGCAAACTCGCTCTCCTTTCCACATTTCTGGTCCGTTGAGTCAGGTTTTTTGTTTGGGAGTAATTGCACAGCGTTTGAATACCAAACTTTTGTTCGATCGTAAAACAAAACAGATTACAAATAATGCTATTGCCAATCAAATGTTGGTTGATACGCCTCCACGGAAAGGTTGGGGAGAGTTTTATAAATTATTATGAATAGACGAGATTTTCTAAAAAATATGGGAGTAGCAGGAAGTGCAGTCTTGTTGGCTTCAAGTCCATGGTTTTCGGCTTTTTCCGAAACAGAACATACAAAAAACTCCACTGTGCGACTGGCCGTCATTGGACCAGGTTCACGTGGGCGTTTTTTAATGAGTTTTCTGAAAAACAATACCAAAGCCGATGTGGTGGCTATTTGCGATATATATCAGCCATCAATTGATGAAGCACTGAAAATTTATCCCAATGCAAAGGTGTATGGTGATTATCGCAATTTGCTCGAAAACAAAGAAATAGATGCGGTAATAATTGCAACGCCATTGAATATGCACCATGCAATTGCCTTGGATGCTTTTGATGCCGGAAAACATGTGTTTTGCGAAAAAGCATTAGCAATGACCATAAGTGATTGCTACGAAATGTACCAAAAGCACATTTCTACTGGCCGAATATTTTTTGCAGGTCAGCAGCGACTTTTCGATCCACGCTATATTCGTGCTATGGAAATGGTTCATGCTGGGACTTTTGGTGAGGTGGAGGCAATTCGTACTTTTTGGTTTCGTAATAACGACTGGCGACGACCCGTTCCGTCACCCGAACTCGAAAGGCAAATCAATTGGCGGTTGTACAATGAGTATTCAAAAGGCTTGATGACGGAATTAGCTTGTCATCAGATTCAAGTTGGCTCATGGGCCATGAAAAGTATTCCCAATAAAGTAATGGGACATGGTGCAATAACTTTTTGGAAAGAAAGACGTGAAGTGTACGATAATATATCCTGTATTTATGTCTTTGATAACGGAGTGAAACTGAATTTTGAATCCGTTGTTTCCAATAAGTTTTATGGTTTAGAAGAACAAATTCTTGGAAATTTAGGAACTGTTGAACTGGAAAAAGGGAAATACTATTTTGAAAGTGTTGAACCGGCTCCCGGATTTCTCCAATTGATAAATGATGTAGAAAATAAGCTTTTCGATGCTATTCCTTTTGCAGGGACAAGTTGGGCACCCGAAACTGCCAACGAAAACAAAGGAACCTATATCTTGGGCGAACGTCCGAAAACAGATGGAACTTCGCTCTTGCTCGATGCTTTTGTGGAAGCGGTAATTACCGGTAAACAGCCCCCACAGATAGCCGAAGAAGGTTATTATGCAAGTGCATTGTGCTTGTTGGGTCACGAAGCCATTGAAAAAGAACAGATTCTTTCTTTCCCTGATGCCTATAAATTAGATTATTTGAATCATAAAAGTCTGTCAGTATGAAAGATATAATTGTATCAGGAAAAAGAATTAAAACTGAGTTGTACACTTTGCTGGCTTGCTTTGTCGTTGCTAATTTACTGAATGTATATGCGATTTTCGCTTACAATACTTACTTTTGGGAATTGTTTAGCGTATTGGGATACGTGGGCTTATTTACGATAGCTCTTTACTTTTGTTGGGCTTTTCTAAGAGTTGTTTTTGTCCTTTTGAAAAAAATATTTAAATCAAAAAAAATAAAAAATTAAATGAAAAAATTATTATTATTATCGATGCTAAGTGTATTTTGTTACACGGGATTTTCTCAGACTAAATGGGAAAGTTTATTTAATGGCAAAAACTTCAAGAATTGGACTAAACTGAACGGAACTGCCGAGTACAAAATTCAAGATGGAACCATTGTTGGATTTTCCAAAACGAACACTCCCAATACATTTTTGGCTACTAAAAAAGTGTATAGCGATTTTATCCTTGAATTTGAATTTAAAGTGGATAATGGCTTGAACTCAGGTGTTCAATTTCGCTCACTATCGGACAAAACCTACCAAGATGGCAGAGTTCATGGTTATCAATTCGAGATTGACCCTTCGCCAAGAGCTTGGACTGGTGGTGTTTATGATGAAGCTCGCAGTGGATGGTTATATGATTTAACTAAATTCCCCAATGCAAAAAAAGCATTTAAAAATGAGGCGTGGAACAAAGCACGCATTGAAGCTATCGGAAATAATATCCGCACTTGGGTAAATGATATCCCTTGCTCCAACTTATTGGATGACAAAACGGCTGCCGGATTTATTGCTTTGCAAGTGCATTCCATTGGTAATACAGTTGCGCTGGAAGGTAAAACAGTAGCTTGGAAAAATATCCGTATTTGCACTACTAATCTCGAACAAGAGAAACGTCCGGAATCAGCCTCAGCACCGCAGATTAACGCTATTCCAAATACAATTACCGACGCAGAAAAGGCAGATGGTTGGAAACTTTTGTGGGATGGAAAAACAAGCGAAGGTTGGAGAGGTGCCAAACTAACTGCTTTTCCTACAAATGGCTGGATGATAGAAAATGGCATGTTGAA
Organism: Bacteroidales bacterium; assembly: GCA_038249855.1. Lineage (GTDB taxonomy): Bacteria > Bacteroidota > Bacteroidia > Bacteroidales > Paludibacteraceae > Paludibacter. The sequence goes on along the minus strand of JBBSCW010000022.1, from coordinate 219 downwards.
AGTGAAAAAATCTGATGGTGGCGAATCGACCAATGGTGGCGATATTGTTACGACTCAGAAGTATAAAAACTTTGAATTAGTGGTTGATTTTAAAATCACTCCTGGTGCCAATAGTGGCGTAAAATACTTTGTAGATACAGAAATTAACAAAGGTGCAGGTTCTTCTATCGGTTGCGAATTTCAGATTCTAGACGATCAAAAACATCCTGATGCTAAATT
>JBBSCW010000021.1:0-20345 GCA_038249855.1 Bacteroidales bacterium | reverse complement strand
TCTCGATTTATGGAAAGCCAACGAATGGCTTCTTTTACAAGCTGGAATTCCATCGACTCAGATTGGGATTTCTGGATTGTGCACTTACAATATGAATCAAGATCTTTTTTCGGCACGTAGACTTGGAATTAAATCCGGTAGAATGTTGAGTGCTATTTGTATCAGAGATTAAGCTTTTATTTTTAATATTTTCCGAAATGATTTCAATCCAAATTTCAGATTCAATTCGAAATGTATGTCCCGAAATTCGTTTGGGTGTTATCAGTTGTGAGTTGATTAATTCTCCTTCCAATGCTGATATGTGGTTAGAAATTGAGCACGAAGTCAATACAATCAGACAACACTTTAAGCTTGATGAAATTAATAAGAGGAATGAAATTCGAGCTACACGATTGATCTATAAAAATTTAGGGAAAGATCCTAATCGGTATCGCCCTTCGGCTGAGGCTTTGTGTCGGCGTATAGTTCGTAATTTAGGTCTTTATCGGGTTAACACTTTAGTTGATATTATTAATTTTGTATCTATTCGAAGCGGATTTTCAATCGGTTGTTTTGATTTGGAGTTAATCAAAGGAAATTTAAGTTTGGGAGTTGGGAATGAAAATGAAGAATTTGAAGCTATAGGTAGAGGTCAGTTAAATGTTTCTGGTTTACCTATTTACAGAGATTCAATAGGCGGAATCGGCACTCCAACCAGTGATAGTGAACGAACTAAAATAAGTGAAAAAACCACTCAGGCAATAATTATAATCAATGACTATGGTAATAGTCCAAATCTTGAAGCTGCTGTAAATCACAGCTTAGATTTGTTAAAAAAATATACTGGTTTAGTTCGATATGAATTGGAATATGTTCATTAATTATTCAACTCATCCAATACCTTCTCCAATTCTACATCTAATTCGGTTAGTTGCTTTTTACAAAAGTTAATTAATTCTGCCGCACGTTTTACTTTCACCGATATAGCGTCTAAGTTCAGTTCTTTGTCATTTTCGAGTGCGAATAGTATTGATTCAAGTTCAGTAACTGTTTCGCTATAGCTTTGTTTAATTTTTGCCATTTTATAGAATTATAAATGCTTTATTATCAGAATTTAAAGAGGAAAAGTAGAAATTAATCATCGTAGAAGTGTACTAATACATTGCGGTAGGAATTGAAAATTTTTGATTTAGACACATAACCCACATACCTTTTTTGACTGTCCACCACGGGAAGATTCCAAGCTCCGGTATCTTCAAATATTGTCATTACTTCCTCCATTGTCAACTCCTGATTAATTGTTGCTGGGGGCGAAATCATAAGTTTTGCTACTGTAAAACGACTGTAAAGTTCAGGGCGGAACATAATATTTCTTACTTCATCGAGCAATAAAATACCCATTAAAACATTTGTATCAGGGTTGACTACAGGAAATATATTGCGTTTTGATTGAGAAATAATTTTAACTAATTCTCCCAAAGTCATTCCTGGGTTCAGTACTTTTAAGTCTGTTTCAATTACATTCTCCATTTTAAGTAAAGTCAGAACAGCTTTATCTTTTTGATGAGTTAGAAGTTCACCTTTTTGTGCCAAACGCATGGCGTATAAACTGTGTGGTTCAAACAATCTTATTGTGAGAAACGATATGATAGATACAATCATCAATGTCATAAACAAGTTGTATCCGCCTGAGAGCTCAGCAATTAAAAATATTCCCGTCAGAGGAGCGTGCATTACGCCTGACATAAGACCTGACATGCCTGCTAAGGCAAAATTTGATTCTGGCATATTTAGACCAAAAAGATTCATTGCCTGAGCTACCACAAAACCCGTTATACTTCCAACAAATAAAGTAGGAGCAAAAATTCCACCTACACCACCAGCACCATTTGTGGCAGCCGATGCGAAAATTTTAAAAACAACAATCAGAGTTAAGTAAACAATCAAAACCCAAGGGGCATTTCCGAAATTTAGGAAATAACTTCGATCAAGAACCGATGCTGAATTACCATTTAATAGATTAACAATGGTATCGTATCCCTCACCATAAAGTGGTGGAAATAAGAATATAAGAATGCTGAGCATGATACCACCAATTGCCAATTTTGAATATGGGTTTTTAAACTTTCGGAAGAATTGTTCAATCTTGTTCATTCCTCGAGTAAAATACAACGATACTAAGCCACATATTATTCCTAGAACTATTAAATATGGTATTCTATCTATCGAAAAGCTCTCGTAATTGCTAAATTTCAGAATGAAAGAACTACCTGAAAACATATAGGATATAGCAGTAGCTGTAACAGAAGAAATTAGGATGGGCATGATGGCTGTAACTGTCATGTCGAGCATTAATACTTCCAAGGTGAAAACAAGACCCGCAATTGGAGCCTTGAAAATTCCACCGATAGCACCAGCAGCTCCACATCCTATCAACAACATCAGTGTTTTTTGATCTTGCTTGAAAAAATTACCCAGGTTTGAGCCTATAGCTGCACCGGTAAGAACTATCGGTGCTTCTGCCCCAACCGAACCGCCAAATCCGATAGTAATTGAACTCCCAACTAACGACGACCACACATTATGTAATTTGAGTATGCTTTTTCGTTGCGAAATGGCATATAAAATACGGGTAACACCATGACTGATGTCATCTTTGATAATATAACGTACAAAAAGAGAAGCAATTAGAATACCAACGGCGGGAAATACTAAATACCAATAATTTACATCATTTCTACTAAAACTTTCGGTAAGTAAATATTGTATAAGATGGATGGAGGATTTGAGTATATAAGCAGCAATAGCTGAAAAAATACCAACTATTATGCTTAAAATCAGAATAAAATCGCGTGGTTTGATGTGTGCCTCACGCCAAGCTAAAATCTTTAAATACAAACTTTTATTATTTATCATGCTTAAAAAAACTTACAGCAAAGGTAACCAAATTAGCTTGTTTCATACGCCTTTTCCCTTAAATATTATCTCAATTGTATATATTAATATTTTTAAGTCGGTAAACAGCGACATATTTTCAATATAAATAATGTCGAAATTAAGTCGTTCTATCATTTTTTCTACCGTATCAGAATAACCTATTTTTATGGGACCCCAAGATGTTAAGCCCGGACGGATCTTATAAAGTAAACAATAATAAGGTGCTTCTTCAATAATCTGATTGATATAATATCGCCTTTCAGGACGAGGACCAACTATACTCATGTCTCCTTTCAGAATGTTCCAAAACTGTGGAATTTCGTCTAACCGATATTTACGAAGTGTTTTCCCAAAAGGCGTAATACGCTCATCATCAGAGCTACTAAGTTTGGGAACTCCATTTTCTGAATCGGTATACATCGTTCTGAATTTGACAATTTTAAAAGGTAATCCGAAGCGCCCAATTCGTTCTTGTTTATAAAAAATTGTACCTTTTGAGTCTTTTTTAATTCTAATACCAATATAAAGTAATAGGGGTGAAAGTAAAATCAATGCAAGGGTAGAAACTACTATATCTAAAAATCTTTTCAAACTAGCTTCCCAATCGGACATGGATGAGTCGGTAATACTCACCAAGGGACTCATTTCAAGTCTGCTAATCTTGGCACTACCAGTAAGAATTTCGTACAGGCGGGGCGTAAATTGAATGTCGATATCGAATTTGAAAAGAGAATTTATAATTGTAAAAACCTGATAATCATCTGATTTGTCAAGTATTACATTGCATTCTTGTACGTTATATTTTTCAATAATTGATCCAATTTGTAACATATTACCCAAAATCATTTCTTTGGGTACTGCCAGTTGTTGATTGGCAGAAACAAAACCTACCAGAGTATTTCTGGGAGAGTATTTTTCAATATCCGAAGCTATTTTTTTTGCATTTTCGCCTGTTCCGATAATTAGTGTGTTTATAGTCCACTTTTTTGTTTTATAATTTTCTTTTATTTGCCTGAAAATGATAGTTCTGAAAAACAAAGTGATGAAAAATAGTAAACAAAACAATACGAACATTGAAAAGTAAAAGTATTTGAACGAAATAAAAACATCACCTAATTTCAACACGAAAAATACGGCCATAGACATGATAACCGAACTTGTTAAAGTGTTGAATATAAGGTTTAGGTTAGTCTTTTTTGTTGGGTTCAGATAGAATCCAGTGAGGTAGTAAACAAAAATACAGCAAAACGGAAATAGAATTAAGCTACTTAAATAATCGAATCGTGGTAATAAAATACGAATTGTATCAAAAACTTCTATATTGTTGATGGCTTTCCTAAACACTACAAAGGCAAACCACACAATTAATGCGGCTATCATATCAAATGCAATGTATTTAAGAAGAGCAGTATTCTTATTCATTATTAAAATATCAGAAATTTTTTCACTTTAATTTTTGAAAATTCTTTTAAATAACTTAGCCGAATAATTCGTACGTTTTGAGTACTCATTGAAAGTTTCTTCTCTCCATTTGAAATCATCTTCCCAAAAAGACTTTGGCGAAATATAGCAATAGGAAGCACTTTCCATATATTTGTCTTCCACTTCATCTTCGTTGGCCATAAACTCTTTGTGATTTATAAAAGTTACCCCGTTTGCTTTGCACTGAGTTTTTAGCAATTTAACAGCTTCATTCATCGAGTTTTGAAAATCACTATCAGTATCAACAGAACGAATCTCACCTCCGATATTGCGTAAGGCTCTCAATTGTAGAATGTTCATACCAAACTTACCATACACATCAAATAAATCTTTCAATTCATTTACATTCAAATTATTGATTGTATAGTTTAATCGTAAAATAAATTTGGGGTATTTTTGTTTTTCACGAGCTATAATTTCCAACACCTCCAAAAGTTTTGGAAACGAAGCCTTATTCATAAGATATTCGTAAGTTTCTTTCTTCACGCCATGAATTGAAATAGTCATCTCATCGAGGCCAGCTGCCAAATAACTTTTAATCATTTCCTCAGTGAGCAGGTTGGCGTTGGTAGTAAGCGAAACGTGCTGAATGCCATATTCTTTACCCAGTTGGATAATCTTTGCATTGTGTTTGTACAATGTAGGCTCAGCCCCACAGCCAATTTGAAGTCGGAGAGCTCGCCCAAATATTGATTGGGCTATGCGTGGCAAATCTTCTTCTTTAAATACGCCGTTTAAGGTTTTTCTTATTTCGTCGTTACTAAAATAGCACGACAAACATCTTAAATTGCAGGACAGAACTGGATCGAGATAGATAGCTAAATACTTTTTGTTGAGTACATGAAACAACCAAAATCCTATGTTTTTAACAAAATTGAGCTTAACTAACTGATTTATTTTTTGTAAAGAATATACATTCATTGACTGATTTTTGTTGGTGTATAAATTTGAAATATTAAAAAACAACATAAAATATATCTAACTAATAAAATGTCATTTTATTATTGATTCCTGATATTTTTATGAAAAGATAATTTTTAACTTATTCAAATTGCAATACAAAGTTACAAAAAACAATAAGAATGCCTTTATTGTACGAATAAAAACTTTTCTATACCTTTACAGCATATAAATACAAACAGAAAAGTGAGTTGAAAATAGGCACTTGTAGCCTGAATGAAAGGGTTTGTAGTATTTCGGGTGGAGTGTAATTTTAACTCCATTTTAGAGTAAAAAAAATATACAACAATGATAAATAGATGGAATTACTCTACTTTTTCGGAACAAGAATCCGAAATTCAGAGTAAACTGGCAGATGAACTAAGTATTAGTCAGGTTCTTGCTCAATTATTAGTGCAGCGAGATATTTACAGTTTTGACGACGCAAGGAACTTTTTTCGTCCCGATTTGGCCAATTTACACGATCCTTTTTTGATGGCCGACATGGATAAGGCAGTGGAAAGACTTACCAAGGCAATGCATCTCAATGAGAAAATACTGATTTACGGCGATTATGATGTCGATGGGACTACTTCGGTTTCGCTAGTTTACAAGTTTTTGCAAAAGTTTCATAACAATATTGATTTTTACATTCCCGACCGATACAACGAAGGGTATGGAATATCAGTACTAGGAATTGATTTTGCAGCCAACAATGGTTTTACACTCATAATTGCCCTCGACTGTGGTATAAAAGCAGTTGAAAAGGTGAAATATGCAAGTTCACTAGGAATTGATTTTATAATTTGTGATCACCATACGCCCGATGTAGAACTTCCGCCTGCAGTAGCCGTTTTAGACCCTAAACGAAACGATTGTAATTATCCTTACAAACATTTGTCTGGCTGTGGTGTAGGTTTCAAATTGATGCAAGCATTTACTATCATCAATAAAATAGATTTTACCGAACTTACTCCATCGTTGGATTTATTGGCGTTAAGTATTGCTTCTGATATTGTTCCCATTACGGGTGAAAACCGCATACTCGCTTTTTACGGACTGAAACAAATTAATTCTAATCCAAGTCCTGGTCTAAAAGGTATTTTGGAGGTTTGCGGACTGTTGGACAAAGAAATAACAATCAGCGATATAGTATTTAAAATCGGACCTCGTATCAATGCCTCAGGTCGAATGAAGTTGGCTACAGAAGTTGTTGAACTTTTAGTATCGAATAATGCGGTTTTCGTAAAAGAAAAAAGCGATACGATTAACGAATATAACAACGACAGAAAAGATTTAGATAAGACTATTACGGATGAAGCCATTGCTTTAATTGTTGCTGATGTGAGATATGCCACCCGTAGATCGATTGTGGTTCATAAACCTGATTGGCACAAAGGTGTAATAGGTATTGTAGCCTCGAGACTGTCCGAAGAATACTATAAACCTTCGATAGTGCTAACTAATTCCAACGGGTTGGCGTCTGGTTCAGCTCGTTCGGTATCAGGTTTCGATATTTATAAAGCCATAGATTCTTGCCGTGATTTGTTGGAGAATTTTGGTGGGCACATGTATGCTGCTGGTTTGTCGATGAAAGAAGAAAACATTATACCATTTACCGAAAGATTAGAGAAATATGTGTCTGAAAACATTTTGGAGGAACAAACTTACCCTCAAATTGATATTGATGCGGTTCTTGAATTTAAGGATATTACTCCCAAATTTTTCAGGGTTTTGAAACAGTTTGGTCCTTTTGGTCCGGGGAATATGAAACCTATCTTTGCCTCAAAAAAAGTTTTTGATTATGGTACAAGTCGATTGGTGGGCAAGGAGCAGGAACATTTAAAGTTGGAATTAATAGATTCTAGCTCCGAAAATGTGATGAATGGAATTGCTTTCAGAATGCACGAATATAACGATCATTTAAAAGCCTTGAATCCCTTGGATATTTGTTATACCATCGAAGAAAATACTTTCAACGGCAATACTTCTATTCAACTAATGATTAGGGATATTAAGATTGATAAATAGCAGTAAAAGAAGGATTTATATATAATAAAAATCGGGCAGAAAAAGATTCAAAACTCTATCTACCCGATTTTTTTTATTATAACCAAGAATTATTTGTACATTCTGGCACGAACTTCTTTTACTTCATCTGAAGTTACGTAGTCGTCGTAATCCATTTGTTTATCAATGATTCCTTTAGGTGTAAGTTCGATAATCCGATTACAAACAGTTTGAATAAATTCACGGTCGTGCGATGCCATCAAAACATTTCCTTTGAAATTGACCAAAGTATTATTAAAAGCCTGAATAGATTCAAGATCCAAGTGATTGGCGGGTGAATCTAACACCATGACATTGGCATTGCGAAGCATCATTCTTGAAATCATACATCGCATTTTTTCACCTCCTGACAGAACGCTGGCTTTTTTGAAAATCTCCTCACCTGCAAATAACATTTTACCTAAATAACCCCGTATAAATGACTCCAAAGTATCGTCGGAGTATTGTCCTAGCCAATCTACCAAATTCAAATCGGTATTAAAAAACTCTGAATTGTCGAGTGGGAGGTAGGCCTGCGTAATGGTTACACCCCAATTATAGGTTCCCTTATGATTTTCATCATGACCATTAATAATTTCAAAAAATGCAGTGGTAGCACGTGGGTCACGAGATAAAAAGATAATCTTGTCGTTTTTCTCCACATTGAAATTTACATCGTTGAAAAGTACTGTGCCGTCTTCAAGTGTTTTTCCTAATCCACCTATTTCGAGTACCATATTCCCTGGTTCACGATCGGGAGTGAAAATAATCCCAGGGTATTTTCGAGTTGAAGGTTGAATTTCATCAACATTCAATTTTTCGAGCATCTTTTTACGGCTGGTAGCTTGTTTCGATTTGGCTACGTTAGCACTAAAGCGACGAATAAACTCTTCTAATTCCTTTCTTTTTTCATCTGCTTTTTTATTCTGATTTTGCTGTTGACGTAGTGCTAACTGGCTTGATTCGTACCAAAATGAATAGTTTCCAGAAAATAATTGTACTTTACCAAAATCAATATCTACGGTGTGTGTACTTACTGCATCTAAAAAATGGCGGTCGTGCGAAACTACCAATACAGTATTTTCATAATTTGCTAAATAGTTTTCGAGCCACATCACGGTATCCACATCCAAGTCGTTGGTAGGCTCATCGAGTAGCAAGTTATCGGGTTTTCCGAATAATGCTCTTGCCAATAAAACCCTTACTTTTTCCATTCCAGACAAGTCTTTCATGAATTGGTAATGCAAATCTTCCTTAATTCCAAGTCCACTCAACAAGGATGCAGCATCACTTTCAGCATTCCAGCCATTCATAGTTGCGAATCTATCTTCCAATTCCGATGCCCGAATACCATCAGCATCCGAAAAATCTTCTTTTAAATAAATAGCATCCTTCTCATCTTTTATTTTCCACAAAATATCGTGTCCCATCATCACAGTATCAATTACTGTATATTCGTCGAACTCGAAGTGGTCTTGTTTTAAAACCGAAAGTCGCTCACCTGGTCCGAAATGGAAAGTACCTCTGGTTGGATCGAGATCGCCGCTTAGCATACGGATTAGTGTTGATTTACCAGCTCCATTGGCTCCGATAATGCCGTAGCAGTTACCAGCTGTAAATTTTAAATTGACATCAGAAAATAAAACACGTTTGCCAAATTGAATGGCTAAATTCGAAACTGTAATCATAATTAAGAGTGAGAATGGTTGGAAATAATAATATAATACCTCCTATTCTCGAAATTTTCAATGAAATAAAATATATATATAAAACTTTATCAATAAGTTAGAATACAAAGATAGTAAAACAAAGAATAGAACAAATCTGAATTTTGCAGATTCGTTCTATTTCTAACTTATGTATGTGTCAAATTTCGGTTTACGAAACAACAAATAACTTTTATTCAATTATACCTAAAAGTCTAGCAGCCTTAGATATTTTATGAATAGATTCGTCAACTTGGTCAAAAGTATGTGTAGCCATAAGTGAATAGCGTATTAGGGAATCCTCGGAAGGAACAGCGGGCGACACTACTGGATTAACAAAAACGCCATCGTCCATAAGCATACGAGTAAGCATAAATGTCTTCGTATTGTCGCGTACATAAAGAGGAATAATTGGCGTTTCAGTAGGTCCAATTTCAAACCCATTAGCCAGAAATCCGGCTTTGGCACGAGCTGTATTGGCCCAAAGTGCATCTTTACGCCAGGTTTCACTTTCCATTATATCCAATGCTGAAAGTACACATCCAGTTGATGCTGGGGTAATAGAAGCACTAAATATTAAAGTTCTCGAATTATGTTTCAAATAATTAATAATATTATTGTCCGATGCAATAAATCCACCAATAGTACCTAAGGATTTACTAAACGTACCCATTATAAGATCAACATCGTCAGACACTCCGAAATGCTCACAAACACCAGCTCCAGTTTTTCCAAAAACTCCGAGTGAATGAGCTTCATCAACCATGATTGAAGCATTATATTTTTTCGAAAGTTCCACTATTTCAGGCAGCTTAGCTACATCACCCTCCATGCTGAAAACTCCATCGATTACAATAACTTTTACGCGATCTGGTTCGCATTTTTTCAAGATTTTTTCCAAAGCATCCATATCGTTGTGTCGATATTTCAGTGTCTTTGAAAACGATAATCTTTTACCTTCGATAATAGATGCATGGTCGAACTCATCAAAAATAAGATAATCCTCGCGGCCAGTAATACAAGGAACAACTCCTGAATTTACAGAAAAACCTGTGGCATAAACCAAAGCAGCTTCTTTGTGAACCAATTTGGCTAAACGATCTTCAAGTTCTAAATGAATATCCAATGTTCCATTCAAAAAACGAGAGCCTGCACAGCCTGTACCATACTTTTCAATGGCTTTTATTGCACCTTCTTTTAAAACGGGATGATTTGTAAGTCCCAAATAACTGTTCGATCCAAACATCAAAACCCTTTTACCTGCTATGGTTACGACTGTATCCTGATCCGATTCGATTGGTCGAAAATAAGGATAAACACCTTCATCCTTAGCCTTTTGTGGGGCATCGTATTTGCCCAATACATTACTTAATAAACTCATTTATAATATGTATTTGTTGAAAAAATAAGCGGGTGCAAATATACTGCTTTTTGTTGAAACAAAGTATTAATTTTAAAGGAAAGCCTTTTTTTGCTAACTTTGTATCGTTTTTATTATACAAACTTCAAATAATGAAGATGATACATCAACAAATTTCTGACCTTCCAAAGCTTGCTGCTTTGAAAAAAAATGGCTGGATAAAATTTTACAATAAGAATAAAAGAAAGATTGTAGGCTTGGATGTTAAGATCCATGATTTACACGATCACTTTTCATCCAAAATAGATTGCTTGCAATGTGCTAATTGTTGTAAGACTCTAGGTCCACGTATCACACTGAAAGATGTAGAAAAAATGGCTAAATCATTGCGTATTAAACCCAATGATTTAATTGATAAATACTTATATACAGATGAAGATGGCGATTTAGTTTTTAAATCGATGCCTTGTCCGTTTCTTGGAACCGATAATTATTGTTCTATTTATGATGCTCGTCCCAAAGCCTGTAGCGAATATCCACATACGGATCGCAAAAAATTCCATCAGATTTACCATCTTTCAGTAAAAAACGCCTCAACATGCCCCATTGTCTATGAAGTGATGGAAGGAATAATAAAGTTGTAGTTGTACCTTTGCCTGTGTCTATGCCTCCGCCTTCTTATTTTCTTCGCCTTCGCCTGAGCCTTTGCCTTCTTATTTCTAGTTAAATATATTATTTTATTAAATTTAGGACAATATATTTTACTAATTCAAAGCAAAAGACTATTTTTGTGTTGAATTTACCGAAAAAATGACCAACAAGTACGATGAACTAATAGATGCATTTGAAATTAAACTGCGAAAACTTGTTAAAAAGTATGAGGAGTTACAGTTACAAAATGCAACTTTAAAAGCTGAATTAGAGCGTAAACAAGACGATTTAATGCACGCACATCAAGAAGTTCTTGAACTTCGGAAAAGTTCCAACCATCTGAAAATAGCACTCAGTATGAACGGCTCAGAGCAAGAACGCGTTGAATCGAAACAACGGATAAATAAGATGGTAGGGGAAATTGATAAGTGTTTGACGCTTTTGAATGATTAAAGCGTATGAATAAAAACGAAGAATTATTTAGAATCCATATCCAAATAGGCGGTTTCAGATTGCCGCTCGACGTTAAACGTGAGGATGAGGAAATATATCGAAAAGCAGAAAAATTAGTTGTAAAAATTTTGGACGAATACCAAAAACTTTACAGCCAAAGGCCTTCGGAAGAAATTTTAGTATTGGTTGCTTACAGATTAGCTGTTACTATGTCAAAGCAAAATATTAATCAGGATTTAGTGCCTTTAGCTGATAGAATTAAGAATCTTGATGATGAATTAAGTATGCTTCTCACTCAAAAATAAACTTAGGTTTTATCTTGTTTTGTTCCCCGCATTGCATTGATTTACAGATTTTTAATCTCTTGATTAAGAACTCTATTTTTCAATGAAGTGCGTTTTTTTTTATTTAAAATAATAATCAATTTTCTATAATTAATTCAATACAATCACATTTATGGTATATAATATTATAATCGGATTTGTAGCTTTTTTGTTTGGAGTCGGAGGCACATGGTTGCTGTACGGACTTTTCAGCAAGAAAGCTCGACAAGAAGCGGAAGTAGAAGCCGAACTGCTTAAAAAGAATAAACTTATTGAAGCAAAAGAAAAGTTTATTGCCCTCAAGTCGGAACATGAACAACAAGTTCAAGCACGTAATGCGAAAATACAAGACCGCGAAGTAAAATTGCAACAACGCGAGATGCAACTCAACCAAAAACAAGGTGACATGCAGCGTAAAAACAATGAATTAGATGTGTTGAAAGAAACACATGAGCAACAATTGACGATTTGTGAAACCAAGAAGAAGGAACTCGATCATTTGAGCCGTCAAGCTAACGAACAACTTGAAACAATCTCAGGATTATCGGCCGAACAAGCCAAAGAACGCTTGGTAGAAGCTTTGAAAGAAGAAGCTAAAACTGCTGCAATGTCGTACGTGAACGACATCATGGAAGAGGCTAAAATGACCGCTAATAAAGAGGCTAAAAAGATAGTTGTTCAAAGTATTCAGCGAGTTGCCACTGAAACAGCTATAGAAAATTCAGTTACTGTTTTCCATATTGAGTCTGATGAGATAAAAGGTAGGATTATTGGTCGTGAAGGTCGTAATATTCGTGCGTTGGAAGCAGCTACAGGAGTTGAAATCATTGTTGACGACACTCCCGAAGCGATTGTGCTTTCAGCTTTCGATCCTGTTCGTCGGGAAATTGCTCGATTATCGCTACATCAACTTGTAACTGATGGTCGTATTCATCCTGCTCGTATTGAGGAAGTTGTAAATAAAGTACGTAAACAAGTTGAAGATGAAATTATTGAAATAGGAAAGCGAACTACCATAGATCTTGGAATTCATGGATTACATCCTGAATTAATTCGCATGGTGGGAAAAATGAAATATCGTTCGTCATACGGTCAAAATTTGCTACAACACTCACGCGAAGTGGCTAATTTATGTGCTACTATGGCTTCGGAATTAGGACTGAATCCTAAAAAAGCTAAACGTGCTGGACTTTTACATGATATTGGTAAAGTGCCTGACGATGAACCAGAATTGCCACATGCAATTTTAGGGATGCGTCTTTGCGAAAAATACAAAGAAAAACCAGATATTTGTAATGCCGTAGGCGCTCACCACGATGAAGTGGAAATGGAAACGCTTATTGCACCTATCGTTCAGGTTTGTGATGCTATTTCAGGAGCTCGTCCTGGTGCTCGTCGCGAAATTGTTGAAGCATACATTAAACGTCTCAACGACTTGGAAAGTCTAGCACTTTCGTATCCTGGAGTACTTAAAACTTATGCCATTCAAGCTGGTAGAGAATTAAGAGTAATTGTAGGGGCCGATAAGATTGACGACAAGGAAACTGAATTGCTTTCATTCGATATTGCTAAGAAAATTCAAGATGAAATGACTTATCCAGGTCAAGTTAAAATCACGGTTATTCGTGAAACTAGAGCAGTAAGTTACGCAAAGTAAAATGTTTATTATAAGTTATTTGAAATGTTTATATAAAGTTTTAGTCCAATCTAAATTTATTTCAAATAACTTCTTTTAGTTACATCTTATGAACCTTTATTTATACATTACTAAGTTGCAAAAGAAAGTATTTATATACTTTGCTTTGCAGTAAAATTATAAAAAAATCCACCTTCCAAAGGCGGATTTTTTTATGTTACATTCAAAATTTAAAATCCTATATGATTTCAGCTGACGCACTTGCCGTAGAATTCGGTGGCTCAACACTTTTTAAAGATATTTCGTTTGTGATAAACGACACCGACCGAATTGCTCTGATGGGGAAAAACGGTGCGGGAAAATCAACCCTGCTCAAAGTACTTGCTGGCGAAAGACAGCCTTCAAAAGGAATAGTATCGTTTCCAGAAGGTACGATTATAGCCTATTTGCCTCAGCATTTGATGATAAAAGACGATAAAACGGTTTTTGAAGAAACAGCTAAGGCATTTTTCGAAATTAATCAAATGGAAATGCGCATCAACGAAATTAATGAAGAGCTGACAATACGCACCGATTACGAAAGTGATGCGTATATGCAACTTATCGAGGAAGTTTCAAGCCTAAGCGAGCGTTTCTATAGCATTGAAGAAAAAAATTATGATGCCGATATTGAAAAAACTCTGCTTGGTTTAGGATTCCAACGTGCCGATTTTGTGCGTAAAACGTCAGAATTCAGTGGTGGATGGCGAATGCGAATTGAATTAGCTAAAATGTTGCTTCGTAATCCTGATTTAATTTTATTGGATGAGCCGACCAATCATTTGGATATTGAATCTATTCAATGGTTAGAAAATTTCTTGATTAATTCCGCAAAAGCAGTGGTGGTTATTAGTCACGACCGTGCATTTGTGGACAATATAACTAATAGAACCATTGAAGTAACGATGGGTCGAATTTACGATTACAAAGCCAAATACAGCCATTATTTAGAACTCAGAAAGGAACGAAGGGAGCAGCAGCAAAGGCAATTTGATGACCAGCAGAAGATGATAGCTGATAATATGGAGTTTATCGAAAGATTCAAAGGGACATATTCCAAAACGCTGCAAGTTCAGAGCAGGGTAAAAATGCTTGAAAAAATAGATTTAATTGAAGTGGATGAAGAAGATTCTAGTTCATTGCGATTGAAATTTCCTCCTTCACCTCGTTCGGGAAATTATCCTGTTACTACCGAAATGCTAAGTAAACAGTATGGTGAGCATACAGTGTTTGAGCAAGTCAATTTTATGATTGAACGTGGCGATAAAGTGGCATTTGTGGGTAAAAATGGTGAAGGAAAATCTACACTTGTAAAGTGTATAATGAAAGAAATTGAGCATGGAGGTGCTTTGCAATTAGGTCATAATGTGAAAGTTGGCTATTTTGCTCAGGATCAAGCTGCTTCATTAGATGAAAGTTTGACAGTTTTTCAAACTATCGATGATATTGCTGTGGGTGACATCCGTACTAAAATACGAGATATTTTAGGTGCTTTTATGTTCAATCGGGATGATTCTGAAAAGAAAGTAAAAGTGCTTTCGGGCGGCGAACGTCAAAGATTGGCCATGATAAAACTACTGTTAGAACCAGTAAACTTATTGATTCTCGATGAGCCTACCAATCATTTGGATATGAGAACAAAAGATGTTTTGAAAAAAGCTTTAAAGGATTTTGACGGAACTTTAATCGTAGTAAGTCATGATCGTGATTTTTTGAATGACTTAACTACCAAGGTTTTTGAATTTGGTAATCAACGAGTTAAAGAATTTGAAGAGGACATTTATAGTTTCTTGAAAATAAAGAATTTAGAAAATTTGAGAGAAATTGAGCGTAAGTCATAGAAACTTAAATTTCTAATGAATTGATTCTTAAATGTTATAAACTAGTACGAATTGATATTCTTACTATAATTTGATTGAATATCTGCTCATTTTTTTGTACTTTCGCACTCACATTATTAACGAAGAAATTTATTACAAAATGAATATAGATTTTGAAAAATCCGGTGGTTTAGTGCCGGCCATTATACAAGATAACGAAACATTAAAGGTTTTAATGTTGGGTTATATGAATCAAGAAGCGTTGAAAGTTACGGAGGATACTGGAAAAGTTACATTTTTTAGCCGATCAAAAAATAGACTTTGGACTAAAGGGGAGGAGAGTGGTAATTTCTTGAATCTTGTTTCAATAACTCCCGACTGCGACAACGATACTTTACTTGTTAAAGTGAAACCCGTAGGCCCAGTTTGCCATACCGGAACTGATACTTGCTGGGGTGAAACGAACGAAGGTGATTTTGAGTTTTTGAACTTTTTGCAAAAGTTTATTCAAGTTCGCTTCAAAGAAATGCCCGAAGGTTCATATACGACTTCACTTTTCAAAAAGGGAATTAACCGCATGGCTCAAAAAGTGGGTGAGGAGGCTGTGGAAACCGTTATTGAAGCTACCAATGGAACTGAAGAAGGTTTTCTGTACGAAGCTTCTGATTTAGTGTTTCATTTAATCGTTTTGCTTACCTCAAAAGGATATTCATTAGACGATATTGGTCGTGAACTTAAAAAACGACACAAATAAAGTCGTGAATTGAGATTTTAAATTTCATTAGATTATGGAAAAAAAACTTTTGATTAAATATGTTGATGTTGATATTTATCAACGTGAATTGCTCGTTTTAAAGAATATTCAACTCGAAGTTCACAGTGGTGAGTTTATATATTTATTGGGTAAAGTAGGAAGTGGTAAAAGCTCGTTGCTTAAATCTTTCTATGCCGAAGTTCCTATCGAAAAAGGGGCTGCAGGTGTGTTAGGTTATGACTTGAATGACCTGAAAAATAAAGAAATTCCTTTTTTGCGTAGAAAAATAGGTATTGTTTTTCAAGATTTTCAATTGCTTTCCGATCGTACTATAAACGCTAATCTCGAATTCGTATTGAGAGCAACAGGTTGGAAAGATAAAGTATTGATTGATGAACAAATTTTGGGAGTACTTCAACAAGTAGGTATGCAGAATAAAGGTTATAAAATGCCGCATCAATTATCAGGAGGCGAACAACAAAGAATAGTAATTGCTAGGGCTTTGCTTAATTCTCCTGAAATAGTATTAGCTGATGAACCAACGGGAAATCTTGATCCTGAGACTGGCCGTAACCTAATTGAGTTGCTTTACAATATTCGTAAATCAGGTACAACAGTTATTATAGCAACGCACAACTTGAATTGGGTTCAACTTTTTCCAGGCAAAATCCTGAAATTTGAGGACGAAGAAATTAAGGAAATTGATAGTTTGAAATCAATTGAAACTGTTAAAGTGCAAATGATAGCCGATAATGATGCTATTGTAGAAAAAATTGAAGTTGTGGATAAGGACGATGCTGGGAATGAACCTACTGAAATTGCCCAGATTCAATAATTGAAGTTAATTATATAATTATAAAGATTTTATAATGAAAAAACTTCTTTGTCCGCAATGTAAAATTCACCGATTCAGGGTGAAAAATGATAAAGGCGAATCCGTAGTAGTTACCGTAAACGAGTTTTATGAATTAATTCCCATTCATCCAGAAGAATCATTGGAGGGGTTTAACTTGGATATCATTTATTGTTTGGGTTGTTCGTGGAAAGGTTCGCCCAAATCGCTTAGCCAACATACGCATTAAAAAAAATCAAGTCTGAATTTATCAGACTTGATTTTTTTATAGCAATTAATTTAGGATTAAAGGATTCCTTGAGCAATCATGGCTTTAGAAACTTTCATAAATCCGGCAATATTGGCTCCATTCACATAATTCACGAAACCATCAGCTTCTGTACCATACTTTACACAAGAAGCATGAATGTCGAACATAATTTGTTTCAATTTTTCGTCCACTTCTTCTTTTGTCCAGCTAATTTTCATCG
This sequence comes from Bacteroidales bacterium, assembly GCA_038249855.1. Lineage (GTDB taxonomy): Bacteria > Bacteroidota > Bacteroidia > Bacteroidales > Paludibacteraceae > Paludibacter. The sequence goes on along the minus strand of JBBSCW010000021.1, from coordinate 2,894 downwards.
AATTTTGTGTCATTTCAAGTCCTGAAACTGATACACCTCCTGCATTAGCAGCTTTTCCAGGTCCATAAAGTATTTTGTTGTGAATAAATACTTCTACAGCTTCGGGAGTTGAAGGCATGTTTGCACCTTCGGAAACGGCAAAACATCCGTTATTAACCAAAGCCTGAGCATCATCTCCGTTCAATTCATTTTGTGTAGCCGATGGCAATGCTATGGTACATACTTCATTCCATGGACGACCACCATCCACATATTTACAATTATATTTATCGGCATATTCTTTAATACGACCACGATAGATATTTTTCAACTCAAAAACAAATTTAAGTTTTTCGGTATCGATACCTTCTGGATCGTAAATATAACCGCTACTGTCCGAAAGTGTTACTACTTTTCCACCAAGTTCAATTACTTTTTCAGCCGTATATGTAGCCACATTGCCTGAACCAGAAATGGCAATAGTTTGACCTTTTAAGTCATGTATGCCTTTGGTTTTCAGCATATTCATTAAGAAATAAATATTGCCATAACCTGTAGCTTCTGGACGAATTAATGAACCTCCAAACTCAATACCTTTTCCTGTAAATGTACCAGTATTTTCGCGAGCTAATTTTTTATACATTCCGTACATAAATGCCACTTCGCGACCACCAACGCCAATATCACCTGCAGGTACATCGGTTTCAGGACCAATATGTCGCCAAAGTTCAATCATAAATGCTTGACAGAAACGCATAATCTCTGCTGATGATTTGCCTTTGGGATTGAAATCTGATCCACCTTTTGCACCGCCCATTGGCAAAGTAGTCAGGGCATTTTTGAAAGTTTGCTCGAAAGCTAAAAATTTAAGAATAGATAAATTTACTGAGGCATGGAAACGCATTCCACCTTTGTAAGGGCCAATTGCATTGGAATGTTGAACGCGATATGCCATATTGGTATGGATTTTTCCTCTATCGTCAGCCCAAGTTACTCTAAATGTGAAGATTCGCTCAGGAATACAAAGACGTTCAATAAGATTCTGGTTCTCAAATTCGGGATAAGCATTGTAAACTTCTTCGATAGAGTGCAATACTTCTTCAACGGCTTGATGGTACTCAAGCTCGTTTGGGAATCTCCTTTTGAGATCCCCAATTACTTGTTCTGATTTCATTTTTAAAAATTTTTTAGTTTTTTGTTGCAACGGCAAAATTAATAAAAAACTATCAATATGAAATATCTAGATTGCAAATATTATAAAATTAATTATTTTCGATATGTATTTTCAACAAATAGTAATATCATTGCTTAAATAATATTATAGAAAATGGAATGTATTTAAGTGTCGTATACTTTGTCTGAAAATTAGTAATTAAATGAATATGAAATTATTAGTAAAAAATTTTGACTTGAATTTGAACAGAAAACAAATAAAATAATCGATTATTAAACAAACTTTTAAATACATCACAATAATAACCACGTGTCAAAAATTGCATTAGAACATCAGGCAATATCCCAAAAATATAATATCCTCCCGATACTTAAAAAAGTAAGAGGAGGATATTTTCACACGTAAAAAGACGCATTCTGGTCTTGAAACAGTTTGCGTTTCTGTTTAAAATTTTACTTCGTAGCTAGGTTCTTCCACTATTTCAGGAACTAATTGGTTATAAGCTACATTACCATTTTCGTCGATAGCAACTACCGATCGAGCCATTAAACCTGCCAACGGACCATCAAGCATCAATACGCCATAATCAGTTGCAAAATTATTATAGCGGAAATCAGATGCTGTAATTACATTTTCCAATCCTTCGGCACCACAGAAACGACCTTGTGCGAATGGTAAATCTTTTGAAACACATATAACTACAGTATTTTCGTTTTGAGAAGCCCATTTGTTGAAGTTACGAACCGATGCGGCACAAACTCCCGTGTCAATACTTGGGAAGATATTCAAAACTACTTTTTTACCTTTATAATCACTAAGATTAATTTCGTTCAATCCTGAACCTACTAATTTGAAATCTGGAGCTTGAGAACCTACTTCAGGTAAATTAGCATTAATTTTTACAGGAGATCCTTTAAATGTTACACTTGCCATTACTTAATTTTTTTTTGTTGTTTCTTATAGTTCTTTGTTTGAAATTTATAACGTACAAAGTACTTTTTTGTTTACATTTGTACTTCAAAAATAGAAATTTTAATGAATCGTCGATTTTTCTTCTTGATCTCGAGTGTTTTGACCTTGATTTTCTTAGTTTCGTGTAACGATTCTAACGAATATAGAGTAGGAGAGCCATTTGTAGAGTATCTCCACCGATTTGAATCGGAGGCTGCGAAGCGAGACAAAAAACTTAACCTACAAACTACTGGAATTATAATTGAATTTGCCGATCTTAAAGATAATCAAGCTGGTTTATGTCATTACGAAAAACCCATTCGCATCGAAATAGATCGTGATTATTGGAATAAAGTTTCAGATAAACTAGGTGCCGATTTGATGAAAGAAAATCTGCTTTTCCATGAGTTAGGTCATGGTATTTTGAAGCGAGGACATATAAATTCAACCCTCCTTAACGGAGATTGGAAATCAATCATGTGTGGTGGAACTAAGGTTGACGATAGGCCTTGGAATATAAATTATAGAGGTGAAAGGCGTGATTATTATATAGATGAACTCTTTAACGAAAGTACTCCAGAACCTTCATTCGCCAAATTAAACTTACCTGTTGATACCAATGCTTTCACAACTAAAATATTGTTGAGTTTCGATTCACCTTCCAAAAGTGATACGGGCTGGGATTTGGGTGATTATGAGGGTTATACCATGAGTATTGACCAAAAAAGACTTAAATTCCAATCGAAAATTAATTCTGCCTATATTATCATGGGGCAAACTGGGATAGATG
>JBBSCW010000020.1:0-20650 GCA_038249855.1 Bacteroidales bacterium | reverse complement strand
CCTGAAAATTGAAATTAAAAACCAATGTATTGGTTCTAAATTAGTTGGGCTTTGAAATCCGCAAGTTGGGTTAAGACGCCCCACCCCCAACCCCCAAATGGGGGAGACAGAGTGATATTTGCATATTCTAAAAATAAAAATTTTGGTCTTAAAGCCCCCATTTGGGGGTTTGGGGGTCAAAAGCAAAATCAATAAAACTAAGCAATAGTATTAAATATCCCAACTTATATAATGTCTAATGAAAATAAGCTTGAACAAACACTAACGTGTCAGCATAAATTTAAAGCTTACACCAAAGTTGGTGGATGAAACAGGGAAAGTAGATGAAATTAAAGGAGTACTCATTTGCCTATCGAAGAACATTTGGATATTCACTTTTGAACTAAACACATAATCGGCTAGAATTTTTAAACTAAAAAGCTTGTTACCATTCGAAGCCTGAGTTAGATTTTCATCAATCTTTCTCAAAAGGGTTTTGATATCCTTATACGAAACATCAGCACTTAATTTTAAATCGTTCTTCACTCGCGATTGGGTGTTGTTTTTCAATTTGAGAATCACATCAAAATCCTTAATCAAATACCCTACTCCCACTACAAACTCATCGGAAGTAGCTTCAATTAGTTGTGTGCTGGATAAATTCAAGGCCATATTCCTTTGTTTGCGGTATTCTAATTTGGTAGTCATGCTGTTTTTAAGTGCTGCATTTATACCAATAAGCGGGCTGAATTGTTCACTCAACGAAACAGAAGAAATATCGTAAGGCGAAGAAGGAATAGGATTATTAGACTGCACATCACGCACATAACCCAAAGCATTATTCTCAGAATCCATAGCAACCCAGCTCGAAAATGAGGTATAATTGCCAACGCTGTATCTACAAGTATAAGCATGTGTCAAACTGATAGATTTAAAGTTGTCTTTAACCCATGGGATATTAGAAAGGCCATCATAATTCAATCGCCAATTCGGCAAAATGCTTAAAACTGACAAGAAAGGATTGGTGTCGACTGTGTTCACATCTTTACCGGTGTAAGCCGCCAAGAAAGCTGGAATCAGCACATCGGAAGAATTATTGGTATAAGCTCCAAATGCGGGATTATAGGTACCTTTCACTGATGGTATATCGCTAAAGAATCCGTATTCAGGATATTTTCTACCATTAAATTTCGCATTCATTCTATCGCGGATAACTTCTCGATTCTGGAGGAATCGGTCGAAAACTTCGGATGCATAATTATTATCAGCCGAAGCAGTTTTCTTGAAAGCAGTAGCAATTCCAATTTGCGTAATATTATAACTACCAGTAAATGTTTTTGGCATTCCCTCGAACATATACTGGATGCTAGTATTGTTGGCGGTATAACGCTTTGCATTCAATTCAATTTTGAATCCAGGAATAGGTTCCAAACTTGCTTTTATATCCAGATCGGAGGTAAACGCAGTATTAGCAGGATTGATAATGGAGTCGTTCATAAACAACCAGTCGTGGTCGATGGCATTTTGAATGGTATTACCATCGAACAGACCGAAAGTGAAAGCGTAACCCGGAGCTGAAATTCCGTTGTTATACTTTTCTTGCCCCATGAATCCAGCTTCTGGACGGAAACCAGGCAATACCATACTGTTAGACTTACGGTACGAAATAGAAGCACGACGAGTCATCATAATGAGTCGCGACCCAAAATCAACCACCTTAGCAACTACATTTCTATCATTCGGATCAAGCGTTCCAATATTTATAGTAATACTATCAGCATCAAATTTCGGACTTATTTCAATAGTCGTTGGATTGACTACCTTATAACTAATTAGTACCGGTTTTCCATTTTTATCAAGAGCTCCTAACGATAATTTTTCACTACCTAAACGGTGAGTTACTGTTGATTTTTTATCTTTTTCAAAATTAACTATCTGTTTGAAGTTCTTCGATTGGAATTTTTGAACAGTAGTCTGCATCGCAGATTTCCGATTAACTTCTTTCAGATATTTCGACTTATTATACAAGGTTTCAAAATTGAATTGTCCATCGGCCGACCAAGCTCCCATACTAGATGCGATATTTCCAACATCGGTGGAACCACCAATTCTTGCCGAACGATTCCAGCTGTAAGTAGAATTATAAGTTGCATTGGCTGTAACCCAATCGAATAAAGGTATTTTATTGATCGGAACAGTCCACGAAGCCGAGAAAACTTGTTGGTAAGTATATGGAGTTCCTAGTTTACGTATACTCGACCAAACGGTATCACGCCAAGCTTCATAATACTCTTTACCAATTTCGGGAGTATAATATGCTTCTTCAATATTAGCATTAGAGGCGGTTTGTAAACTGAACCGCAATGATTTCGACAAATCGTATTTTATATCAAAATTCCTATTCCACATAAAATCCTTGCTGAAATTCAAGTCAAATTCCCCTGCTCCTGCTTCCGGAACCAAATCACGAAGTTTCACCTGTGAGAAAAGTCGGTTCATGTCCGTATTGAAACTCAAAGACGAAGGCAAATAATTGAAATTGAAATCGGAAATGATTTTAAAAGCAGGTTTATTTAATGCCTTAATTTTCTTGAAAGGCTCAATAGGCTGTGGTGAAAATGAAAAACTATAATTAATGGCGGCCCTTTCTTGCTTTTCTAAATTGCGTTCAACCTCAGCACTTGTCTGATTTCTTTCACTGTACGAATAAGTGAAATTCAAGTTGGCTGGATCGTAGAATTGAGGTTTCTTACTTCTTATATTGACCTTTGCTGCCGAAATATTGAAACTTTTCGATTCACTCACCGTCTGCGACTGCATTATCAAGGTATCTCTTTGCAGTTTATTTTGGATATTATTTAAGGCATCCGACAATAAAACGTCCTCGTCCAAAGGATTGTATTTCGGTGTGATGGTTTCGTTGGTGTACGAGAAATAAGCAGGAAGTTGTATTTTAGCTTTTTCGGGTAAGAATCTTCCCAAATCCATATTGGTCGATAAATTCACTTGATAAAGATCATCGTTACGTCTATCCATTACGTTACTTTCGATGCTACCAAAACCAGCAGTTTCTACTCTTCCCGATAAATTAATAGCACCGATATCCGATAATCCCAACGCTAAATTTCCCATGGCAGCCCAACCGCCATCTTCATCAAATTCGGACATGCGAAGCTCATTCACCCAAATTTCGGCAGCTTTTACGTCGCCACTGACATTGCGGATACCTATCATAATATTCTCCACTTCAGAAATTGTTGGATTTCCAACCACCCTTACTTTATTTTTACCTTTATCGTAGAATGGAATTAAGTCGGAAATATAAGAACCGTCTTGTTTCGATTTATTGCGTTTCAGTTTGGCATCGGTAAGCACAGTGAAAGGGAAATCGAACATATTTTCCATGCTCCAAACCGTAGCACGGTCGGCATCCGATTCAGCAGAATATATTCCAGCTGGAGTCAATTTCAATGGGATTTCATATTCGTAATAATTGTTGACCATATCGGAGCCCATACGAATGAAACAGCTTAATTCATAGTCTTTTAAACTTGTAATATCGTCAGGCAATTGCTCGGCATGTACAAACATTTGTAAGCGTTTATATTTACGCATGTCAAATGCAGTTTTCTTATAAACTCCACGGGCATCATTAGGCGAAAGTTTATTTACCTTCATCACCATGGATTGTTCATTGAGTTGCAAAAGTTGTGTTTGACCCGGATCTACTTCTCGTGTGATTCCTGGAGGCAATACGTAATTCACAGGAGTTTTATCGGAATTTTCTTCAATATTTACAGCCTGCACATCGAGTTCGCCTTTTGAAATCGGCATAGTTCCTGGTTGATAAAGTTCTTTGGTATAGGTACGCCATTCGCCACGAACTAAATCGAGCGTTGCAAAACGAAGATGTGTTTCTTTCTCGAACTTGGTCATAAACATCCTGATAAATCGAATCGACTTGAAGTTACGGATGCTTCCAATCTTCTCGTCATATTCACGAATTGGAATTTTGAACTGATACCAAGTAACTTTATCTGTAGTCCCGTTTGCTAAATTAACAGTGGTGGTATAGCTATCGGCAATATGATTCCGACCAACCTCCATAGAATCAGGTCTTATAGAAACTCGGTATTGATAATATTTTTCATACTCATTCAAAGTATTGTCGCCATTCACATCTTCAATATCGGGCAAGGAAGTTGCAGTTGTAGTATAATCTTCGGAAGAATTTGCTGCATCAGGTGAATTCCCTTCGGTTCCATTATAGCGTTTGTAGCGGGTAATAATGTCCGCTTGTGCATTATCGTATTCAGTTGATTTATAGAATCTGTAAGTATCACCAGCAGGATCGTTTAGTGGGGAAAATGCGTCATTCTGCATTTTTTGTAGCGTATTTGGACTTACTTTCGCCTTTACTCCTGTGATATAATCACTATAAGTTGGAAAAAGAAATTCGTCAGCAGTCGATAAACCATTTAAACCCACATCCTGAGCCTTACGAGCTCCTGGCGTATTGTCAAAAGCAGTTACAGTGGATTGAGTTTTTGGCACTCTACCCCAAATAGTAGTTTCAGTTTTGTTTAGATCATTATCAATAGGCAATCCATGCTCGAAAGCTTTTTTGCCATCTTTCAAAATGTCTTCGCTAACATCACCCAAGTTAAAATACAATTCTCCCCCTTTTTCCTTTTTATCTTTATCATAAATAAAAGGATCCATCATCCAAAATTCGATATATTCAATATTCGAAGTTTCAAAATCGGTAGCATCTAATTTACGCATAATTCCACCCCAACGTTTAGCAGGATTTGTTAGTAACCCATTTGCATCCATACCATCCACATCGAGATTGTAAGGGCCACGTTCGGTTGGAAAATATGATAAATTCATAACCGTAAGCAAAGATGGCGTATAAGAAAGTTTACCCTTATTGGGGAAAACTTCTTTTATCTGAACATCGCGGGTGTAATGATTCGATTGCGATTCAACATTATTGCGTAGATTAGCGGGTGTTGTTCTTCCAGGATTCTTAGAATTCAAAATTTGATCTACATAATACCAAGCCAATAATGCACGGTTTTTCCCATATTCAATAGTTGTTTCACTTGCTTCTGGGAAAAGTGGATTTGGATTAGAATTATAAGGAGTTGATGCTAAGTACCAATTCACCGGATAATGCAAATCGATAGATGTTTTGGTAGACTCAAAGTCGTCGATATAGGCCAGACCTTGCGTTCCAACTACATTGGAGTGTCCGGGAACTAATTGAGCAAACTCTGCATTAAATGCAATGCTAGAGGGTTTAGTAGCATTTACAAAGGGTAATTTATCCAACATATTCGTTAGCCATTGTGACTCACCACGCCAAGAAGTATTCAGTCCCCAAATGGTATTTGAAATTGGTTCATTGCCAGTATTCACTTTCTTAGTAAGCGGAATTTCGGAAAGGTGCATCATCGTTCCACCAAAACTAAAATCTTTGCTAAATTTATATTCTAAATGTGTACCAACCAATGATTTACGCTGCATACTGAACATGGATTGATTTTCTAACTTCACATCAATATTGGTTCCCGATTCGAGAATAGACTGATTGATAATAGAAACTGAACCCATGGTATAATCTACAGTATAGTCCACATTTTCAGTCAAAACTGCTCCTCCGGCAGTTACAGTTACCGAACCACGAGGCACATTCATTGCATTCAATCTGATTTCCGAACCACTGGTCGATTTATATTCACCTACGATGCGGAACTTGTTCTTTTCACTTAATTCCTGGGCAACAACCAAGGTAGAATCGTATAATTCCTGAAAAAAATACTTACTAACTAATGCCGAAGGATTTGCTGGGTCATAATTTGGGTCGATAGAACGAGCCAAATGCGATCCAAAAGGTTCAAGAACAGGGAAAATAATTCTTCCCGCAGAGGAAAGAGCCGTTATTCCTTCTACATAATCAAATTTTCCATCGGGATTTAGGTTGTTCTTAGAATCTAACCGATCCAAATTCATCACCCTGAGTAATAATTTATTTTTATCTTTCCCTTCGGTAAGATATTGCATATCAGTTCCAACTGAATCATTTCGGTATACAATATTCAATTCGAATTTCTCATTTTGAATTTGCATGGCACCCAAATAGTACACATTCTTCATCATCAAATCCCACATAGCCAATTTAGGAGATTGAGCCGTGCTTTTCAGCAATTTAACCATCAAAGCATTGGGAGCAGTAACAGCATCGGTTGAAAATTCACCCACTTGGTACACTTTTCCACCATAACTATATTCGAACGCCACACCTAAAATTTCGTCTGGATTGAGGGTCGATTTTAAGGATAATATACCCAATGAAGGATTCAGGCTATATTCCGAAGGTTCTAGTTTACGAGCACTTTCAATTTTCTCAAAATCCTCGCCACCAATCATTACATTAGCACCAAATGCAGCCATCAAAACTGAATTTGTTTGTTGAATATCACGTACACCCGCTACTGCTTTAACTGCATCGTATAATTTATTTGCATTATTTTGAGGTATTTGCCCTATGGGATTTGCTTTCCAATATGGATTATCAATTCGTTCATTTTCCCCTAAATCCATCAATGCAACTATATTACGTGCTTCATCATAATTCGCTCTTTTGTTGGTAACCCACACTTCAATGCGGTTGATAGTAATACCCGATGAAATAAATGGTAGATTGCTCAATGCTTTTTCGTAATTATTACGAAAATAATGACCTAAAAAGAAGTGCCTGTTTTCGTCATAATTATCAATTTTTACTTCAAAATCGGTAGTCTGTACGCCTCCTTTAGAACTTACAGTTTTGGTTTCCGATTCTTGTTGCGTGGCGATGGCCGAAACACTTAATTTACCAAACTGTAAATCGGTTTTAATACCAAATAAAGCCGTGCTTCCACTTATCAACGAACTGCTTAGCGGCATACTCACATTTCCGGCCTGAATATTTTGGATAATATCATCTTCCTTGCCTTTGTATGCTAATTTCACCATTTTTTGGTCGAAATCAAAGGATGATTCTGTGTTGTAATTCAATCCGAAATTAACTTTATCTCCCACTGATCCAGTTACATTCATCTGAATTTTCATATCAAATTCAGGAGTAACATTACTTCGCATGGCTTCGGTTAAAGCTGGATTATCTACTTTGTTCTGTCGAGCACCAAAAACAAGTTCAGCCGAACCTTGAGTTTTAACTTGAACACCTCCAGGACCAAAAACCTTATCGGCAGGTCCGATATTAAATTTCATGTCCGAAACTGAAAACTTATCCTCGTTATTTATATCCGATTTGGCGTTTTTTTCTTTCCAATAACTCTGAACTTCTCGCTGAAACGAATACTTTTGGTACTCCTGTGCAGTCATCATATAAGGAGTCGAAATTTCCTGAGTACCAACGAGTGTTCTGAAAATATAATTCCCTGATTTGGCATCGTACTCCACAACCGATTTGATATTCTCAGGCTGTTTAGTATCCATGGGATAAACTGTATTCAGCTCATCGTAAGTATTTTGACTATATTTCTTGATGGGAAAATTACGGGTGGTGTCTATCTTTTCAAGCTTTTGTTCAGGTTCTTGAACTTCTGTTTGCACACCAAATTCAAAGCTGTTAGTTTTACTTATCCACGCATAAGCCGAACTAAAAACTACAACGAAAAGCAAGATGAGAGGAAATATTTTTTTTGTATTGAGCATAAATTTCAACAAGCTAGGTATAAAATTGATAAGTTTCAAACACGAATGAAACTTACAAAATTTAAGGCATAATTACATTGCTTTGAGAGCCAACTTAATCAATTGTTCCACTCTCAGATTTGGTTCGTTCTTAATTATTTGATCTACTGATTTTTGCGATAAGGCAGCATTAAAGCCTAACATCACTAAGGCGGAAACAGCTTCGTTTTTCAACTCTGAATTTGGTTGAATACTTGCTAGGGACTCACCACTAAAACCAACGATTTTGAGAATTTTATCTTTTAAATCTACAATGATTCTTTGGGCAGTTTTTGTTCCAATTCCTTTGATAGCATTGAGTGCAGTTACATTTTCGGTCGCAATCATATTCTGAATTTCTTCAGGAGAATACGACGACATAATCATCCGAGCCGTATTAGAACCTATTCCCGAAACTGAAATCAACAATAAAAATAGTTGTCGTTCAGCTCTGTTCATAAACCCATACAAGATATGAGCATCCTCACGAATAACTTCATATACAAAGAGTTTGGCTTCTTTTGTTCCATTCAAACTTGTGTAAGTTGGTAGAGAAATATTGACCAAATATCCTAAACCGTTCACATCAAGCACCACAAAGGCAGGTGTAAGCTCGGTAATTTCGCCTTTTATATAATCTAACATAGTTTTTTATCCTAATTATTTCAAGTATAATATTTTATAAAACAATGAAAATCAATTGTATTAGATTTTCATTTATTAAAAATAGATATTAAAGTACTTGCTTTTTAAATCAAAAAATAAATATTTTTACAAACGCAAATGTACTTATTTTTTATAATTCGTGCAACAAGCCACCCATCACGTTTAATATCTTGGAGATAACGATGAAAATGTACAAAAATTACAATTTATCCGTTAAAAGGGCATAATAAAAATACAACCGCCTCTAAATCCTACACTTCAAAAGAAGTATCAAGAGGCGGTTGTAATTAATTCGGTTGAGTTTGAATAAAAATCAACACTTAAATTGTAAATTATAATGAGTTCTTAAATAGTAAATTGTAAATCCTAAAATTGTAAATTCTTAAATGGGGATTTCCGTTATACTTCCGTACCGATGATATTCAAATGAAATACTTTGTTCTTTCAGATAATGAAGTAACTCTAAACGTCCCTCCATCAAAGGTTTTTGGGTAGCAATATACAAACCAAGTTCAGCTGCTTTGTCATAAATCCCTGCCGACAAACTGCTGCTGCAAGTTCGTATTCTATCGTAAAACTGCATATATTCTATAAATTCAGTTTTGTTTTGCCTCATCACTTGCTCTTCTTTGATAAAAGTTTGAAGCATGGCTAATTTTGAATCTGACTTGTCAATACTTACAAAAAGTGGAGTTTTAGAAATTTGAGCTGCCGTGATAATCATCAGTACATCCACTAATTCATCAGTTTCCTGAATGCGGAATAAGATATTTCCCAAAGGCAAATAACGGAAGATATTTTGTTCGCCCATCAAGTGCTGAATTTCATGTTCCACTGAAAATTCATTCTTATAATTAAGCAAATAACTTGTTACTGCACTTTCATATTTCTTCCGCTCGTCATTTCGCAAAATAGCCGCCAGAGTTTGATATTCGCCTAACGATGAAGCTGTTAAATACTTATCAGTATTTTCTATATTGACAAAACAACTCACATAATTGGAACCACCAGCTTTTATGCCACCACCAAAGGCTGAACGCTTCATGCCTCCAAACGGTTGCCTGTTTACTATCGCACCTGTCATTCCTCTGTTGATGTATAGATTTCCAGCTTCAATGGTATTTTTCCAACGTGCCTGTTCGGTTTCGTCCAAACTTTGTAAACCCGCTGTCAAGCCATATTCAGAACTATTAGCCAATGATAAAGCATGTTCAAAATTATCAGCACAAACCACACCTAATACCGGACCAAAAAGTTCAGTTGTAAATGTATAACTTCCAGGTTTTACGCCCCATTTCACACAAGGTTTCAACATAAACCGAGTTTTATCAATAAATTCAGGTTCAATCAACCACCATTCGCCTTCCTCCATATTTTCTACGGCGAAAAGTAGTTTTTCGTTTTCGTTGGTAATCATAGGACCGACGTAATTTGCCCCATCCCAAACGCTTCCAGTATGCAAACTTCTGACTGCATCAGTTAATTTCACTTTGAATTCAGCATCGTTGTACAATTCTTTTTCCAAAATCACCAAGGAACAAGCCGAACATTTCTGACCAGCATTGCTAAATGCGGAAGTGATTATATTCTGAATCGCATGATCTCGGTCGGCTGCAGCAGTTACTATCATGGCATTTTTTCCGCCAGTTTCAGCTGAAAGTGGACAAGTTGGATTGTTTTTGAGCAATCGGAATGCAGTATCTGTTCCACCCGTTAAAATGCTGTGCTTGATGGCCGGATGTGCAGTGAGGTAATTCAGCGGTTCACGTCCTTCGGTACAAACCACTTGCAAAGCATCTTGTGGAACACCAGCTTCCCAAAAGCATTTAGCAAATTCCCAAGCCACGGGTAAAGCAACAGTTGCAGGTTTTAAAATAACCGAGTTTCCTCCTGCCAAGGCAGCAGCCACTCCGCCTACCGGAATTGCTAATGGAAAATTCCAAGGCGAAACAACTAAAACCAGTCCTTTTGGTTGAATTTGAATAGTATTAAGTTGCTCAAATTGCGTCATGGTATGCGCATAAAACCGACAAAAATCAATGGCCTCCGAAGTTTCCACATCACCTTCGGCAAAGGTTTTTCCAGTGATAGCTGACATACAACCAATTAAATGTCCACGCTTTTTGCAAAGCTCATCAGCTGTCTTTCTCAAAATCACATCACGTTCAGTCATTGTACTTTCACGCCATTTAGATGCATCATTTTCAGCAGTTTGAACCATATCCTTCACCATTTCGAGATTAGACAAACTGGCCTTACATACTAATACTTCATCTTCCTGACATTTATCGAAATAATTATATTTCGTAGTCGTTTCAATACTTTCTTCTCCAATTTGTACCGGAATTTGATAAGGAACATCAGCTTTTGATTTTTTCCAATTAGCTCTAATTTCGTCAGCCCAATTCCTATTTTGTTTTAAATCAAAATTGGTATCTGGTTCATTCTTAAAACCTTCCTGCTGAGTCGAAACATAAGGCTTGCTCCTATCCTGTTTCCGATTCGGAGCAGGTTCTATATTATCCTTCAATTTATATGCTTCAACAAATTGCTTTTCCAAAAAATTCCATTCTTCGCTATCCACTTTTAAATTGAACGAATAACTTAAGAAATTATCTTCACCCGTATTTTCGTCCAGTCGGCGTACCAAATACGAAACTGCATTCAGAAAATGTTCGTCTTTAACTACTGGCGTATAAAGTATAATTTGTTTCCCAAGTTGACGCATTACCCTCGGCAAATGGTTAGCCATTCCTTCCAGCATTTCAAAGGTAACATACTCATCTACTTTGTTTTGCTGTCCGAGTAGATAAGCATAACCGATACTAAAAAAGTTATGAGATGCAACTCCAATATGCAATGCTTGAGCATTTTCGGGCATCAAAGCGCGATCGAGAATATGTAAATAATTAGCATCTACTTTTACCTTGCTGTCGAGAATTGGATTTGCCCAACCTTTCAGCGATGACACAATACTTTCCATTTGTAGATTGGCTCCCTTTACCAAACGCATTTTCAAAGGGGCGCCTCCTTCACTTACTCTTTTTTTAGCAAAATCAAGTAATTCGGTCTGCAAACTCCATGCATCTGGCAAATAAGCTTGAATCACTATGCCCGCCGTAAAATGCTTAAACGCTGGCTCACTCAACACACTCTTGAAAATATCCAAAGTCAACTCAGCATCTTTGTATTCCTCCATATCAAGGTTTACAAACTTAGCCTTTTGAACCCCATGAGCATCAGTATATGGATAATCCATAGCTTGTTTGTAAATACGAGCCAATCGAGTGCTTAAATCTATTTTATTCTGCGCATAATTAAATGGATTAATCTGAGCATAAATACCTGATATTTTGATAGAAATATAATTTATTTGAGGATCTTTCAACGCTTCAAGGTAATGCAAATAGCGTTTATCGGCTTCACCATCACCCAGGACTACTTCGCCCAGCAAGTTGACATTTTGTCCTATCTGCTCGCTGCGTCTCTTGCTCAAATGTCTTTTTAGGATGGAAGTTTTTTCGTTGATAATGACATTGGCCGTATCGCTTCGTAGTTTTTTCTTAAAGATGGGAACAGCCAAAAAATAGAATAGATATCCAAACGAATTGAATAGTTTTAGCATGAAAAGGTCAGATTTTCCAAAGAAGGCAGGAATACCATATTTGCCGATCAACACTTTCATCCGATTGGCCAACTTCTTATTGTCCCTAATCTGCGACGATTCGTCCAACAGCTTAGAAAGCAGTATTTTATCGTTCGGATTCTGAATCAAGATGGCATACTTCTGTTGCTCTTTTAGCTCGTTGGGCGAAATTTCTTGTTCCGATTTTTTGAGAAAATCTTTCCCCCATTGAATGACCTCGTCAGGTGTTAATCTTTTCATATTTTAATTGATTTTATGCAGTAATTATTGATTTTGATGTGATAAAGATAATTGAAAAAAATTGATAATATTATCCATTTAAACAAATATTTAATTGTTAAAAATGCAAATTTAATTCATTAACAAAAAGTCTGTTTTTAGCATAAAATTGTTATAAATAAGTGCAAGAATATATGAATTTGGTTATCAAATTTGATATCGATATTGCTATCTATATTTTGATAAGAACAGAATCAAAGAAATAGATAAAATCAGATGCTGTTAAACATATATCAAACTTGATTGTTATTTAGAAAAAGCGATAAGAAATTATTATTCAAAACAAAAACAACATTATGAAACAACTATTTTTTACAATTGCCCTGTGGATTACCACTTTATTTTTGAGTTTTGGTCAATTCCAATTACCATCATTACAGTATCGTTATAGTGCATTAGAACCCTATATCGACAGTACAACTATGTACATTCACCTAAACAATCACCATGCAGCCTATGTTGCTAATCTCAACAAATCGCTCGAAAAATATCCTGAATTATATAAAAGAGATATTTTAGACCTTTTCAAAAACATAGAAACTTTGCCTGCTGAGGTTCAAACTTCGGTTCGTAACAATGGAGGTGGATATTACAATCACAAACTTTTCTGGAACATGCTTGCTCCTGCAGGTACAGCTCCCATGTCAGTTAAAGTTAAAAAACAGATAGAAGAAAATTTCGGAAGTGTAGAAAAATTTAAAGAAGAATTTGAGGCTGCGGGTTTAAAACGTTTTGGCTCGGGCTGGGTGTGGCTTATTAAAGAAGATACTGGCAAATTGAAAATTATTACGACCGCCAATCAGGACAATACTTATATGCCATTTGTAAAAGATAAAGGAGTGCCAGTTTTAACGCTCGATGTATGGGAACACGCCTATTATTTAAAATATCAATCGAAACGTGCCGCCTATCAAAAAGCTTTCTGGGAAGTTGTAAACTGGAAAGAAGTAGAAAGATTGCTGCAATAAGATTTTAAAACAGAACTTTGGGGAGAACTCTCCTATCAGCTGACAGACGCAAATTACATAAATTGAAGAGATTTATGTAATTTGCGTTTTTTTGTTGAAGAACTTGTACGTTTCAACAAGAAATTATGGAAATGAGTTAATTTAGACGCATAAGCTGGAAAGAATTATTATAAAAAAGAAGCCCTTATGATAAATTGTAACGTAATTTCTAATACATTTGCAAAAGCAACAAGATTGTATATTTGTGGAGAATAATTAACACTTAGAGAGACTTAAACTTAATGGAAATACGAATTTTGAAACCTCGGAAGGCATTGAATAAGGCGTTTCTGAAAGTAAAGCCAAATAGGATTGAAATTGAGTGTTTTAAGACCAATTTAATCCAGTTGCTCGGTAGGATTAATGACACTGAATCGGAAGAATTTCATAAAAACCTTGTTTCTGATTTTCTGAAAGACACTTACTACAAGCAAAATCATTTTATAAATACCAAAGGTAGAAACGACCTTGTAATACATAACACAAACAGTGCTTCTGGTACTGTAGGTGTAATTATTGAGGCTAAAAAGCCGACCAACAAATCGGAAATGCTGAAATTATTCGCTGCTGAGGATACGAGGGAGCAAATGCTTTCGAAAATCAATGTAAAGGCATTTCAGGAGCTGGTTTTGTATTATCTGCGGGAGCGAATTACCCATAAAAACATTGAGATTAAATATCTGATTGCTACGAACATAAACCAATGGTTTATTTTTGATGCAACGCTTTTCGACAGGTTATTTGCCCAAAACAAGAATCTTGTAAAACAATTCAACGACTTTGAAGGTGGTCGATTGGCTGATACAAAAACTGATTTTTTCTACAAGCAAATTGCTGAACCTTTTATTGCTGAAATAAAACACGATATTGAATATACTTATTTTGATATTCGTGAGTACGATAAACCACTGCGCAACAATGACAAAAAAGATGATAATAAACTCATTTCATTATTCAAATTACTTTCACCAGAGCATCTTTTAAAACTTCCTTTTGCCAACGATAGCAACAGCCTTGATAAACGTTTTTACGGTGAATTACTTCACATTATAGGATTAACCGAAACAAAAGACGGAAGTAAAAAACTAATTGTACGAAACAAAGAAGGAGAAAGAAACACAGGCTCTTTTCTTGAAAACGCGATTATTCAATTAGACAGTCTTGATAAAATTTCGAGACTCGATAATCCAAATCATTTCGGGACAAATTTGCAAGAACGACTTTTCAATGTTGGGCTTGAATTGAGTATAACTTGGATAAATCGTATACTGTTTTTGAAATTACTGGAAGCCCAATTAATTTCTTATCACAAAGGCGATAAACTTGCCCGTCCGTCAAGTGAGTCGTACGAGTTTCTAAGTTTTGATAAAATCAAAGATTATGACGACTTAAACAGTTTATTTTTTCAAGTGCTTGCACGCAAGCAAAACGACCGAAACGAAGATGTAAAAAACACTTTTGCAAAAGTTCCTTATTTAAATAGTTCGCTATTTGAACCTACAGACATTGAACACACTACAATTTTTATCAGCAATTTACGCAATGATAAATCCATTCCTATTTATTCTTCGACTGTTTTAAAAAGCGATACTGGCAAAAAACGAACTGGAAATATAAATGCACTGGAATATCTTTTTGATTTTTTAAATGCTTATGATTTTGCAAGTGAGGGCAGCGAAGAAATACAGGAAGATAATAAAACCCTTATAAATGCTTCGGTTCTTGGTTTAATTTTCGAGAAAATAAACGGCTACAAAGACGGCTCGTTCTTTACTCCAGGTTTTATAACCATGTATATGTGTCGTGAAACGATTCGCAAAGCGGTAGTTCAAAAATTTAATCAGAATTTTCCGGATTTAAAAATTAGCAGGATTGAAGATATTTATGAGGCCATTGGACGGAAAGAGTTTACCCGAAAACAGGCTAATGAACTAATAAACTCGCTCAAAATTTGCGACCCTGCAGTTGGCTCGGGCCATTTTTTAGTTTCTGCCCTTAACGAGTTGATTGCTATTAAAAGCGAACTAAAAATACTGGAAGACAAAACCGGTAAATCGATAAACCGTTACGAAATTGAAGTAGTTAACGATGAATTAATTGTTACCGACGAAGACGGTCAACTATTTGAGTACAACCCTACCAACAAAGAAAGCAAACGCATACAAGAAACGCTGTTTCACGAAAAACAAACAATCATTGAAAATTGTCTCTTTGGAGTAGATATTAATCCTAATTCGGTTAAAATTTGCCGTTTGCGTTTGTGGATTGAGTTATTGAAAAATGCTTATTACAAGAACGAAACAGAACTTGAAACCCTTCCGAATATTGATATAAACATAAAATGTGGCAACTCGCTTATTAGCCGTTACCCTTTGGATGCAAGTCTTAAATCAGCGTTAAAAAACAGCAAATGGACTATCGAAAGTTATTGTTTGGCTATTTCAACCTATCGGAACGCGAAAGATAAGAATGTAAAAAGAGAAATGGAAAAGCTCATCCTGACCATTAAACAGGATTTTACAAGCGAAATCCGTAAAAACGATCCGGTAAAAACAAGATTGGACAAGCTTGCCAATGAATTGTACAACAGATTTACGGGTAATTTTCTTTTCGAGCATGAAATGTCGTACGGAAAAAAAGATAAAGAACAAGAAAAGAAAAGAAAAAAAGAACAAGAAAAACTAGAGAATGAAATAACGACTCTGACAAAGAAAATTGAAGAAATAAAAGGCAATAAAATTTACGAAAACTCTTTTGAGTGGAGATTTGAGTTTCCCGAAGTACTGGACGATAATGGTGATTTTGTAGGATTTGATGTAATAATTGGAAATCCACCATACTTCATAATGACAAAAAATAACACAGAAAATACTGCTTTAGACTATTATTTAAACACCTTTCAAACTATTAAAAATGCAAGTTCGAAGAATATTTTCAATTTGTTTATTGAGTTAGGTATTAAAATTAGTAGCACCCAATCCTTTCATTCAATGATTGTTCCTGAGGGGCTTTTTGAAACAAGAAGCTATGCAGATACTATTTCTTTGCTTGATAGCTGTGGTTCTGTTCTTAATATAACAAGAATCGAAGGGATGGTATTCGATGAAGCGAATACAGGTAATGTTATTTTTATTTTTGGAAAAAATCAATCCGATATAAAAACTCAACAACAATTATTCAATAAAAATCAAGATTTGATTGATTTCGATAAAGTTGCAAATCCTATTATTACAAAAATTGAAAATCCAAATAATCCAAAACTTTCAGAAGTTTGTCAACTTTTCAAAGGGATGGTAGTCGGCGATAGAAAAAATTTTATTTTTGATACAAACTCTGATAATTTTCCAGATAAATTTTTATTAGGAAATTGCATTTCAAAATGGAATATCAACAAGAATTTCTTTGCAGACTATTCAAAATTATCAATTATTGGCGGAACAAAATTGAAAGCAAAACACGATGTTTCTCCACGTATATTGATTAGAAGAACTGGAAACTTTTTATGCTGCGCATATTTAACTGAACCAGCATTAACTGAATCCACTTTATACTCTTGCTGGTCAATAAAAACCGACATTCATAATCTATTTATTTTAGGTGTGCTACATTCAAAAACAGCTGACTATTATATCAAAAATAAATTGCTAACAAATCCGCAGGCCTTCCCTCAAATCTTAATGACAGATTTGCAGACATTACCGATTCCAAAACCAACTACAGATATACATAATTCTATTCAATCATTGGTAGAATTAAGGTTAAGTAGTTCAGACAATCATTCAGAGATAGAAAACCAAATTGATAATCTGGTCTATAAACTTTACAATTTGACAGCAGAGGAAAGTAAAATAATAGAAGATGAAGTAAAATGATTGTAAAGACCAACTCTCCGACAACAAATCTAAAAACAAATGAGAACTTTTTTCTTAGCTTACACAAGAGTTCTTATACTTTATGACAAATTCAGAGTAAATGGTCACATTTTCTTAAGTTGATGAGGAGACAACAGCTGGAAAAATTAGATTTAATTTATTTTTTCACAAATAATTTTTATCTTTGCATCAACACGAATAATCGTTGAGATTAAAATATTAATTTAAAATATTAAGTATGAAAAGAACTATTTTATCACTGGCAATAGTGATGAGTATTTACAGCACTTTAAGTGCACAAGCTGACGGAAAAGCTATTGGTATCCGAGGTGGTTTTGGCAGTGAAATTTCATTCCAAACAGCACTGGGAGGAAATAATCGACTAGAATTGGATTTAGGTCTAAATAGTTGGGACGATGATAGTGATTTTGGAGGTTTTGGTTTAACCGGAGTTTACCAATGGGTTTGGGAATTAGATCAATTAGCGCCAGGTTTTAAGTGGTATGCTGGTTTAGGACCACAAATCGGATCTTGGAATAATAAAAAATACTCCGGATTTGCACTTGGCATTGTAGGTCAAATTGGACTTGAATATAATTTTACTATTCCGCTTCAACTTTCATTAGATTATCGTCCAAGTTGGTACGTTTTGCCTAATAGTTATGGTGGTGCATGGGGCGGTACTGCATTTAGTATCCGATATTGTTTCTAAAAACATCATTTGAATTTTTATAGAGCGATTCGCAAAGACTTTGGTTTTTACGAATCGCTTTTTTTTTAATCATTATCAAGGTTTAGTGAGCCTCATTGAAAAAAAACTTTATCTTTGTTGAGTTGAATAAATTCTAACAAAACCCAAGAATCAAAGTAATATGGAAAGTATAAAATCGATTTATAGAATTGGCAATGGACCTTCGAGTAGTCATACCATGGGTCCTAAAAAAGCAGCTGAATTGTTTAGTGCAAAATGTCCTTATGCCATTTCGTTCAGGGTAAATCTGTATGGAAGTTTGGCTGCTACAGGCAAAGGTCACTTTACCGATAAGGCTATTACTGACGCTATGAGTCCACGATCAGTGCTGTTTAATTGGTTTCCCGAATTAGAATTGCCACTACACACCAATGGGATGAAATTTGAAGCCTTGGATGCCAATGGAATCTGCACAGAGAGTTGGGTGGTTTATAGCATCGGGGGTGGAAAGATAATAGATGAAACGACTGATCTCTACGAAAAACAGATTTACGAGCATGAAAATATGTCGGAGATTTTGGCTTTGGTCGATAAACAAGGTAAAACTTACTGGGAATATGTGCAGGAACGCGAAGAGCCCGATTTGTGGGATTATCTGAACGAAGTTTGGAAAGCCATGAATAAATCGGTACTTGAAGGACTCGAAAACGACGGTGTACTTCCAGGCGAACTTAACCTTAGACGCAAAGCAGCTTCGTACTGGATAAAAGCCAAAAGTTACAAGGTGAGTTTGCAAAATCGTTGCTTAATAATGTCGTATGCCTTAGCCGTATCCGAACAAAATGCCAGTGGTGCAGTAGTAGTTACGGCTCCCACTTGTGGCTCAGCTGGCGTTTTACCTGCCATTTTATATCACTTGAAAACTTTTCATGAATTTTCGGATAAGAACATTCTCCAAGCTCTGGCAACAGCGGGACTTTTTGGAAACGTAACTCGTAAAAACGCCTCCATCTCTGGAGCAGAAGTTGGCTGTCAGGGCGAAGTGGGAACAGCTTGTGCTATGGCCGCCGCTGCTGCTAACCAAATGTTTGGCGGCTCACCTCAGCAAATAGAATATGCAGCCGAAATGGGATTGGAACATCACTTGGGATTGACTTGTGATCCTGTCTGCGGTTTGGTACAAATTCCCTGTATCGAACGAAATTCATTTGGAGCTTTGCGAGCACTCGATGCCAATCTAGCCTCCATGATGACCGATGGAAAACACATTATCAGTTTCGATAAAGTAGTAGAAACCATGCGCACTACCGG
Organism: Bacteroidales bacterium; assembly: GCA_038249855.1. Taxonomy (GTDB): domain Bacteria; phylum Bacteroidota; class Bacteroidia; order Bacteroidales; family Paludibacteraceae; genus Paludibacter. The sequence continues at coordinate 1,453 of JBBSCW010000020.1, read as the reverse complement.
ACACGATTTACCCAACCTTTATAAAGAAACCTCACTCGGTGGATTGGCTAAATTTGCTCGTATCTCGGGGGAAATGTGTTAGAGATAGAAGGATTTTACAATTTAAAAATTTAGGATTTTTACTAGAGCTAGTTAAAAGTACAAATAGTATTACATCATACAAAACAAAACTAGTTATTTGATTGAAAATGAAATAATTGCTGCCACGACAATAACAACAGAAAGTAGGCCAAATGAACTTTTTTTAATACTAAAGAAAGGTCACGATTTAGTCCCAAAAGAGTGACTATTTATGACCAAATCTTGTCTTAGATTACAACTAAAAGGTAGGTTTGATTGATGAAAAAACCCCTACAAAACGTTGATTTTGTAGGGGTTGGCTTTTTAGTGTCGCTTTTTGGCTAAACCTTTTTGCGGAGAGAGAGGGATTCAAACCCCCGGTACCTTGCAGTACGGCGGTTTTCAAGACCGCTGCAATCGATCACTCTGCCATCTCTCCAGTGTGTCGTCTTTTTTACTAAGGCGGTGCAAAGATAGTGCTTTTTCGGAAATATGCAAATATAAATTCTATTTAATAAAAAAAAGATTCTTCCCCTCCTTAGGAAACCTACTCTTTATACACATCTTTTTTGTTCAGCGGAGCAAGAAAAAGCGCATGAAAAGGTTTGATGAATAGATAATGATAATGTGCTGACACAGTGCAATTTATTCATTAAATAAATTGTGAGAATGGGCTTTTTTGTGTATCTTTATGGTATGATATACAGCGAGTTAGATAGTTTTTTTGATGGTAATTTCAATGACAAAAGAATTGATAGTAGAGCAAATTTATTTTTATCAAATTTGATAATTAACGGATCAGCAGTAGTGAATCAGAGCTGTATAACGCACACAGAGAAGATTGGATCATATAGAATGTTGAATAATACAAAATGCAGTGAAAAGAAGCTAAGCCAAGCTCTATTCAGCTCGTGTAACAACAATATTAAGGGCAGACACCTTTTGTGTATTCAGGATACAACAGAGCTAAACTATAACTCACATAAAAAGAGGGTTAATGATTTGGATGCCAATTTAGGCAGGATACAACCTCGAACTTTTGGATATCTCTGTCATCCGATGTTAGTGGTAGATGCTGATCAATATATGCCTATTGGCTTTTGTGCAGTAAAGCTATGGAATCGAGAATGGGAAAAGCCTGTGAAAGCACCAAAAGCGTACAAAAAGTTACCCATAGAAGAAAAGGAATCGTTTCGCTGGATTAGTAGTGTTACTGAAAGCAGGAAAAACCTGCCTAAGGATTCGATAATCACAGTGATTGCAGATAGAGAATCAGATGTTTATGAGGCACTTTGCAGTATTCCCTCAGAGAACACACATTTGCTTATTCGTTCCAGTTCAAACCGGTTGATTTGCGAAAATGACATGTTGTTGTTGGATAAGATGCAAAGTT
>JBBSCW010000019.1:0-20680 GCA_038249855.1 Bacteroidales bacterium | reverse complement strand
TATTGTAGTTATGTTCGCATTCTAGTATCTTCCAATATTGATGGTCATGGGCGTAATACATTTATTCCTGTGGAGCGTCGCCATGGTTTCGAGTATTGGAAGGTGCTGGAATGCGAACATAACTACAATAATTCATTTTATTGGGGAAACGATGACAAAAAAGCAAAATGGAAAGGATATGATGCTTATGCACAAACTGCTGATGCTGTTCAATATATCAAGGATAAAAAGCAAAGTGATAAACCATTTATGATGGTGCTTTCGTGGGGACCGCCACATACTCCATTTCAGACTGCTCCCGAAAACTATAAGAATATTTACCGTAAAATGCAATTAAAATTACGTGGTAATGTTCCAACTGATTTAAGTCAAAAAGCTATTGACGACTTGATTGGCTATTATGGTCATATAATGGCATTGGATAGTTGTATAGGTGAACTACAGAAAACATTAAAAGAAACTGGACTCGACGAAAATACCATCTTCGTATTTACAGCTGATCATGGTGCTATGGTTCAATCGCACGGATATGTCAACAAACAACGCCCATACGAGGAATCCATTAATGTTCCAATGCTTATACGCTATCCAAAAGTATTTGGAAATAAAGGCAAAAAGAACGATATGCTTATCAACACACCAGACATAATGCCAACCCTTTTAGGATTGTGTCAGCTCCCAATTCCTAAAACAGTTGAAGGGCAAGATAAATCGGCTATAATGATGAAAAAAGCAAAAGACACAACCGATGCTGTTCTTATTGCATGTTATCAACCCTTTGGCCAATGGGCTGCCAAAGAAGGAGGAAAAGAATACCGAGGTGTACGCACCAAGCAATATACTTATGTAAAGGATTTGAAAGGACCATGGTTGCTTTTTGATAATAAAAAAGATCCATTTCAATTGAATAATTTGATAAATGATTCAAAACACAAAAAGCTAAGGAGTGAATTGGAAACTAAACTGACCAACTTGCTATCCAAAACCAATGACAAATTTCTGCCTGGTATGGACTATGTTAAAACATGGGGATATGTTTTAGATAAAACTGGTACAGCTCCTTATGTAAATATTAATTTTCAGGGTTTGCCAATAGAATAATTGTAGAAAAACATGAATACATTAAAAACAACTGGTTTACTCTCATTGGGTAGCTTAATGCTAACAGGAAACCCAGCCTATTCACAAACAAAAAAGCCAAATGTCATTTTCATTCTGGCAGACGATTTGGGCTATACTGATGTAAATTATTTTGCCAGTAGAATAACCAATACACCCGCTGAAAAGCAGTTTTACGAAACACCAAACATTGACAAGCTTGCTAAACAAGGCATTGCATTCGAACAAGCTTATGTCTGTCCGCTAAGTGCACCAACTCGTTCAAGTCTGCTCACAGGAAAATATGCTTCCCGACTTGGTTTTATGACAGCAACTGCGGGGAATGCAAATACATATTACGCTCAAGGAATTCAACCTCCCGAAGGTTTTCATGAACAGGATTGTTACTGGTCAGATAAAATTACAAATCCATCGGCAATACTTAATGGAAACACATTAATTGCTCTACCATCAGGACAACCACAAGATAAAGGCAGGGATGAAATCACTTTTGCTGAGGCTATGCCCGATTATCATGCAGGGTTTTTAGGAAAATGGCATTTGGGCGGACATGGCTCAGAGGGCTACCAGCCACACAATCAGGGATTCGAGGAAATAGCTTATTATGATTCGGGTGGTTCGCCGTATTATAATTGGCAAAAACTTTGGGAACGCAAGGAAAAATACTTCCCAAAAATGAGACAAGCCGTATTAACCCAGGGGAAAGCTGGATTAGATAAAGGTATTCCTTATTTAACGGATGATTTAACTCAACGTGCACTCGATTTTATTGATGATAAAACAGCATGTGAAGATGGAAAACCATTTTTGCTCTATTATTGTCAATTTGCAGTCCACAGTCCCAATCAAGCTCCTGACGAAACTATAAAATACTTCGAGAACAAAGCAACGAAAGGTTGGAAAGGACAAAACAATGCAACCTATGCCGCAATGATTAAACACTTGGACATGTCAGTTGGTAAAATAATGGATAAACTGAAAGAGAAAGGCATTGATGATAATACGATTGTCATTTTTATGTCGGACAATGGTGGAATAACCGTTGGTTCGGGAGACGTAACAAGTAAAAATGTGATTACTAACAATAGTCCGCTAAAAGGACAAAAGGCTAATGTTTACGAAGGAGGCATTAGAGTGCCATTAATTATTAGTTACAAAGGCCAGGTTAAGGGGTCGAAATGGTGTAACACTGTAGTTGATTGTAATGATATTTTCCCGACTTTGTTAGAATTGACTGGACATCAGAAAGCAACTCATCAAATTGATGGGCAGAGTATTGCTGGCCTACTAAAAGATACAAAAAACAAAAAGAAAACTTATACCCGTGATACATTTTTTTGGCATTATCCGCTAAGTGTTATCTATAGAAATCCAGAAGATGGTCTTCCTTTCACGCCACATTCGGCAGTTAGGAAAGGCGATTATAAATTAATTTTCGATTGGTATGGTAGATTGCGCTTATTTAATATCAAAAAAGATATTTCTGAAAAAACAAATTTGTCGGAAAAAATGCCAGTAATAACACGGGAGCTTTTTGTAGAATTAATGAACTATTTGGAAAAAAATGTAGAGAAAAAATATTGGCCTAAAGCTAATCCAAATTATGACCCTAAAACTGAGGTTCGGAAAGCACCTTATGTTGACTTATATAAAGCCTATAAAGAAGGTAAGGATATAGTTAAATTGGCAAATTAAGGGGTAGAAGATGATTGATGTTTAGTAACTTATCAATTGAGTGAACAATGGACTAACAATATAGAAGTTAGTCCATTTTTTTTAAAAATAATGAGGTCCAACTGTCAACTTTAATCTGTGCGTTTGCACAAAATAAAAAAAACTCAATTTTCATATCAAAAAGTACAGTCTTATTGTCATTTTTTTTAATAGAACTGTATATAAAAGTAAATACATTTGCAAACTCTTATACAAATCACAACATTTCACAACATTATCAATAAAACGGATTTTATTTCTCAATATTATATAATCTTAAATTCTAATTTTTTTGCTTATGAAAAAACAGAAAGTGAAGTTCTGGCAAATGCTTCTTTTATTTGGTGCACTGCTTTTATTCAGTCCGCAGATTTATGCACAAATTAAAGGTAAAGTAACAGACTCAAGTGGAATACCTCTTCCAGGTGTAACAATCATGGAAAATGCTACAAAAAACGGTACAATCACCGACTTTGACGGAAATTATCAAATTAAACTCCAAAAAGAGCAGAATGCTGTACTTGTATTTTCGTTTGTGGGTATGGAAACTCAGGAAATTAAAGTAAATGGAATTTCCAAACTCAATGTTGTTTTACTAGATGATTCGAAAAAACTCGAGGAAGTAGTAGTTGTGGCCTACGGTACACAGAAAAAGGTGTCGGTTACAGGTGCAATTGCATCTGTAAATACCAAAGACGTGAAACAAAGTCCATCAGCTAACTTTGTTGGGGCTTTGTCTGGTCGCTTACCTGGACTTATTACTGTTCAGAATAGTGGACAACCAGGTGCGGAGTCTATGGCAATCTATTTGCGTGGAGCGAGCACGACCAATGGTCAAAGCCCATTAATTTTAATAGATGGAGTTCCCCGTGACAACCTGACCCAAATTGACCCTAATGAAGTTGCATCAGTATCTATTTTGAAAGACGCCTCTGCTACAGCAGTTTTTGGTGTTCGTGGTGCAAATGGTGTAATTTTAATAACCACCAAGCGTGGAGATACAGCTACTCCGCAACTGAGTGTTTCCGCCGAATATGGATTACAGGATTTTACCAGATATCCTAAAACAGTAGATTCGTGGGATTGGGCAACTCAAAAGAATCAAGCTTTATTAAACGATGGCTTATTGCCGAAGTTTACGCAAGATCAAATTGACAAATACAGAAGTGGAGTCAATCCCTATATGTATCCAAATAACAATTGGGTAAAGTTATTGACAAAATCCAATTCTCCAATGAGCCGATATAATGTGAACATATCAGGTGGTACGGAGCGCGTAAAATACTTTATGAATGCCAGCTATACCCATCAAGGTGGAATGTTCAATACTGAATCCAAAGAAAAATTGGGATATGACCCTCAATATAAGATGGATCGATACAATTTCAGAACAAACCTGGATATAAAGATGAATAGTTGGATTAAGAGTACTGTTAATTTGGCAGGTTACATTGAAAATGTAAATTCAGCAGGTTCGGTACTGACTGGTAAAGGCAATCCGCTTTATATAGTTGTAGGTATGTATCAGCTAACTCCAGATATGCCAGGCCCTGTTACTATCGATGGTTATGGCTCACCCACAGATCAAGTTATTACTTCACGTAATAACGCTAATCCTTCTTTTGGAAATCTTAACCGTTCGGGATATCTTAATTCCGACAGAGCAAATTTGACTTCATCTCTGGCATTTGATTTTGATTTGAAAACGATTACAAAAGGATTAACATCAAAAGTGATGGTTTCTTTTGATTCCAAGTCAAACTCTAATATCGACGCATGGAAAGATTATGTAAGATGGGATTATGCATTGGCCTCTGTAACAGATCCAATAACAGGAGTTACCGAAGATAAGTTATCCTTCACGCCCAGAGGGACAAATCAGTTCTTCCCTTTAAGTTTGTCAAAAAGTTCGTCATTTATGTACACTGTAAATATGCAGTGGGCTATTAATTATGCCCGTGCTTTTGGTAAACATTCGGTAACTGGTATGATGCTCGCACAACGTGATAATAGCGAAATAGCCAATGGATCAAGCGATTTATTGCTTGATTATAACGTGTTAGGTGTTGCCAGTCGTTTGACTTATGATTATGACAATCGTTATTTATTGGAAGTAAATGGTGGATACAATGGTTCAGAGCAATTTGCAAAAGATCGACGCTTTGGATTTTTCCCAGCCGCTTCAGTGGGTTGGGTTATTTCTAACGAAAAGTTTATGCAAACACAAAAAGTTATAACCAATTTAAAATTACGTGCTTCGTATGGTAAGGTGGGTAATGACGAACTGGGTAACGAACGCTTTTTGTATTTAGATAATGTATCGGTTAAGACAGATGGTTTTTCAAGCAGTTTAGGCGGTGGAAAATTCATCAACGAAGATTTAATAGGAAATCCATTGATTACCTGGGAGACTTCTTATAAACAGAATTACGGTATAGACTTCAAATTTTTAAAAGACTTTACATTCACGGCCGATTATTTTATCGAAAACAGGGATAATATCCTCTTAACCCGAGGTACTGTACCAACACTTCAAGGACTTCCATTGTCGGTAGTTCCAAAAGCGAATTTGGGTAAGGTAGATAACAAAGGTTTTGAATTGGAATTGGCTTATGCGAAAATCGTGAATAAAGATCTTTCGTTTAATATCCGTGCTAATTATAATTATAATCAGAATACGGTTATAAATATGGATGAAGCGGTTAATGATCCTTCTTTCCCTTATAAATACTCTCGCACCGGTTATTCGTTGAGCCAAAACTGGGGATACGAAATAGATTATAACTCTCCAGGGCATGGTTATTATACATCGCAAGACGAAGTCAACAATAGTGGGCTAACATATGATGGCATACAACCCAAGGCAGGGGATTTTGTATATAAAGATATAAATGGCGATAAGATTATAAACACAAAAGACTATTCACCCATTAAATATGGAAATATTCCACGTATTACCTACGGTGCCAATCTATCTGTATCGTACAAAGGGATAGATGTTTCGGCTTTGTTGCAGGGTACTGCTCAATCATCTAATTATTATTCATCATGGGGCGTAATGGAGAATCCAGGTGACGGCAACTACTATGAATATATGCGCAATGCATGGACAAAAGAATTGTATGAATCTGGAGCCCAAATTACTTATCCTCGGCTTACTTCATTACTGTCAGGCTCAAGTAGCTCAGTACCAAACTCATTTTTTATCATGGATAAATCTTATCTACGTCTGAAAAATGCAGAAATTGGGTACACACTGTCTAAAAATATTGTAAAACGAATAGGAGCTAGCAAGGTAAGACTATATGTAAATGGTCAGAATTTATTTGTTTGGGATAATTTACCAACTAAGAATTTCGACCCAGAACAAGCTAATGCTACTACTATTCCAATTGTAAGAGTATTCAATCTTGGAGCAAATATTGTATTTTAAAAAAATGAAAAATATGAAAAACAAAATATTAATTCTATTCTTAGTAATTATCGGATTCTCTTCGTGCGGGGACGTATTAGACGTAGCGCCAGATGGAAGAAAATCGCTTGATGAAGTATTTTTAGATGACGCTACCACTGCAGCATATTTGAATAGTTGCTATAAAAACTTCCCTCATTTTGGAGTTAGAAACTATTTCTGGACAAATTACCGCATTGCACTTTCGGATGATGCATGGGAAGGATGGATACAAGTATTACCAATCTATAACGGTAACATGACTTCATCATCCAATGTACAAGAAAATGAAATAAACCAAAAAGGCTGGGATAATGGTTCAGATAGAGGAAACGGTTTTTGGAATAAACATTGGAGCAACATTCGTAGTTGTAATGTTTTTCTGAGCCGAATTGGCACTGCAAAGGTTAATGTTGAATCGGACAGAATGCGTTGGACAGCCGAAGCAAAAACTTTGCGTGCATTTTACAACTTAGAGCTCATCAAACGTTATGGTCCACTTCCCGTTGTAACCTCACCAATAGGATTAGACTATGATTATGGACAGCTCAAGCGTGGAACATATAAAGAGTGTGTGGATAATATTGTCAAGGACTGCAACGAAGCAATAGCTATAAATGATCTTCCTTGGCGAATTACTGCTGAAAACGAAGCATACAGAATGACCAAAGCTATAGCACATTCAATAAAATCTCAAGCCATACTTTTTGTAGCGAGTGATTTGTGGAATGATAATAAAAATCATTGGGTAGAAGCAGAAAAAATAACTAAGGAAGCATTGGATGCATGTACAGCAAATGGCTATGAATTGTATACTAGCGTTCGTAATCCAAGTTTATTTTCATCAGCCTATTCGGAGTATTTTTGTTCAGTCACCGATTTCGCAGCCACACCTATTGATAAAGAAACCATATTAGCTTCATCAAACCGCATTAGTATTTGGCAGACTATAATGGGTCTAACTTTTATGGCGCCTAATAAATCAGGTCTAAACCCAACTCAAGAATTGGTCGATGCTTACGGAATGCAAGCGTCAGGAAAGCCTGTACTTAAACTTGGCATGCCATACAATGATGAAAGACATCTTGATCCTAATTATAACCCAGGATCAGGTTATGATGCTTTAAATCCATACGTAGGTCGTGATCCACGTTTTTATGCTACAGTTTATTATAACGGTTCTACTCGCCAGAATAAAACAGCAGTTATAACTACTGTTGAAACCTTTATGGGTGGTAACTGCTCAATTAACCCATCAAATAGCAAATATAGTGGTACCGGATATTATGCAAAGAAATACGATCACCCTTTAAGTGGTAGTCCAACAGCTGTAGCCTCAACCTATCGCATCTATCGATTGGCAGAACTTTATTTGAATTATGCTGAGGCAGCTATAGAAAATGGTCATATTGCAGATGGCTTTGCAGCCATGAATGTAGTTCGCGCTAGAGCAAGTATGCCGGCAGTTGACCCAACTGGATTAACTGTAACGGATGCTCGATTTATCGTTCGTAACGAAAGACGTGTGGAAATGGCTTATGAAGAAAACCGGTATTTTGATAATCGCAGGTATCAAAAACCCGATGGAGATTTGAGTGCCACAGATAGATTTGTGACTGCCATGTGGATTATCAGATCGGCAACCACACCTTACACCTATACCTATAAACGATGTGTGGTAGGTGATTCATGGAATGCTACTACAAATTCATGGATTGGATCGGGACAAGAAAGGGCTTGTTATACTAATAAGTATTTATTATGGCCTATTGAACTCAACGAAGCAAAACGTTTGTATGGAGCTACAGGTGTTCTATGGCAAAATCCGGGTTGGTAATTGATATTTCCTATATAATTTAATAGATAAAAATATGAAAATAAAATATATTATTTCAATAAAGAAAGTCCTGCTTTGCATGTTCTTATTATTGATATTCACAAGTATTGCATCAGCACAGACCAAAAAAAACGCTAAGGTATTCTTCGTAGGAAGCGTTACCGATACTTTTGGCTCTCCGATTGCAGGTGCAGAAGTTCGGTTGCAAAACAGCGATAAAATGGCTGTTACAAATATAAATGGCAAGTTCGAGCTTAATGTATATGATACTGAAGCTGTTTTAGAAGTATCGCACGAGGGATTCAAAACCTCAACGATTACCAAAGGTGCGGAAATGTCTTTGGACATTCAGTTGCAAAAAGATGCTTCAAATAGAGATAGAGTTATATCAATGGTGTACGAAAGTCGTCCGGAATACAGCATCGGTGCTGCGGTAACTACTATTTCGGGTGAAGAACTAAACAGAACTCCTTATATTAATTTGGCAGCAGCCTTAGTGGGTCGGTTGCCAGGACTGATGTCAAGAGTTACGGATGCCGAACCTGGTTCTGAGGATTATACCTTAAATATTCGTGGTATTGGCACCAGCAATGGAAGAAGTGCATTGGTATTGATAGATGGAGTAAAATCGAACAACTTGCAGGAAATCAATCCGCGCGATGTTGCTTCTGTTACTATTTATAAAGATGGAGCTTCTAATATTCTATATGGGATGCAAGCTGGAAATGGTATTATTTCTGTTGTTACCAGAAGTGGTGATTTTGGAAAACCACGCATCAGAGTTACTGCTGACCATTCGTTTCAACAGCCACTTAACACACCGGATATGTTGAACTCTTGGGAATATGCGTCTTTGCGGAATCAAGCCTATGCTAATGACAATCCGACTACAGCTCCCAACCATTTATATTCCGATAGTCAAATTGCTAATTATAGAAAGAATTTCCAGTCAGGCGATAGTGCCGGTCTTTTCCCAAACAACAATTGGTATAAAACCTTTATGCAGCCCATGGTGAAAACGCAACGCTATAATTTGTCGTCAACTGGCGGTATCGATGGGTTGAAATACTATACAAATGTTGGTTATTCAAACGTTGGAAGTCCTTACAAAACGGATGGTGGCACTCCACAATCCATTGATCGTATCGATTTTCGTACCAATGTAGATGTGAAATTGAATAATTATTTAGATGCTTTTATGAAAATTTCTGGTTTGGTTCGCCGGACTACTGGTTCAAGAATAGGAAGCAGCACTATTTTATCATCCTTGTTCAATTTGCCTCCTACCATGTATGGTCCACTTACTCCAGAAAGACAAGTGATTGCGACTGATCAGGAAACAGAACCAACTTATGGCCGAATCAATTCAAGTGGTAATATAAAACAAACTACCACAAAAATGAACACCATACTTGGTTTGAATGTTAATCTGGGTTTTATCACCGAAGGATTGTCAGTAAAAACTATGGCGATGTTGGATGCAACAGCTAACAGTAATGTGAATGGAACTACAACTTACGAACGTTGGATACGCAATGAAGCGAGACAAGATTCATTGAGATTTATCAAACAAGGGGCTCAGTTAAACACTCCACTTACCTTATCCAAAAATTCCACAACAAGTTACATGTCCAATGTGAATGGTTTATTAGCGTATGACAAGAAGTTTGATTTACATGCAATTGGTGCTATGACATTTATAAGATACCAGCGGGAGAATCATGCAGATCTAAATATCAACGGTATATTACCTTACCAACGTTTAACTTATGGCGGCCGTTTAAATTATGGATATTCCAATTTGGTATTTGCAGAATTAGCAGCCAGTTATGAAGGATCTGAACAATTTTCTCCAGATCGTCGATTTGGTTTATTTCCAGCAGGTTCTTTGGCATGGGTAGTTTCCAACCATGATTTTCTGAAAGACAACAAAACAATTACCTACCTCAAACTTAGAGGCTCTTATGGTATTGTGGGTAATGATCAATTTGGTGCTGAACGTTTTCTTTATTTAGACAATATTGCAAAATCAGGATCGTCATTCGTGGGTAGTCTATTTACACCTGTGGATGAGACCCAAAAGGGAAATCCTTTGTTGACCTGGGAAAAAAGTCACAAAGCCAATATTGGTTTTGAGCTTGGCTTATGGAATCAAATAACTTTTGGTCTTGATTTGTTTGATGAGAATAGAACTGATATCCTCGTTACTCGCAATTCTGTACCAGCTTCTCAAGGTGTGCCAACAGCGAATCTTGCAATGGCTAACTTAGGAGTTATTAGCAATAAAGGCTTTGAAGTACAGTTGGGTTATAGTAAAATTTTTAGTAAAGATTTTTCTGTAAATGTTACAAGCTATTTGGACTACAATATAAACAAGACTATTGAGAGTGACGAAATATCTTTGGGTAGCGATTATGCCTATGAATATAGGGCGAAGGGCTACAGCATGGGTCAGAACTTTGGTTATATAGTTGATAAAAGCAACGGAAACGGCTATTTTAATAGTGCTGCGGAAATTCTGAATTCAGGTTTAACCTACGAAGGAAAAGCGCCACGACCTGGAGATTTTATTTACAAGGATTTGAATGGTGATAAAATTATCAATGCCAAGGATCAAGCGCCAATGGGCTATTCTTCTATTCCACAAATTTCATGGGGTGTAAATCTACATTTAGAATGGAAAAACTTCGATGCTTCAATTTTAATGCAAGGAGTAGGACGTGTTTCACAATTTAACGGAGGAATGGGTTTTTATGACTACATAAATGGAGGTACCTATTTCGACACCCACAGAAATGCTTGGACTCCGGATCGTTATGCAAAAGGCGAGCTGATTACTGCACCTGCATTGGCAACTGTTCAGAGCACTAGCAATCGTAGTAATGATTACTATCTGACTGACAAATCTTTCACTCGTTTGAAAAATGTGGAAATTGGTTACCAAATCCCTTATAATGTAGCTAAAGTAATTAAAACAGAGTCTGTAAGAATTTACGTCAGTGGAAATAACTTGCTTACATTCGATAAAATGAACAATAAGGATATAGATGTGGAAATGGGTAGTTATACTGCTTTTCCAACGAATCGTACCTGGAATGTTGGATTAAATGTAACCTTTTAAAAATTTAGAATTATATGAAAAAGATATATTTGATAACTATATTAATCATCGGACTGCTAACTACGGCCTGCAATGATGTTTTTGATGATGCCAATGATGGGCGATTGACTTTAGAGCAAGTGTTTTCTGACAATGCACTCACTGGAGGCTATCTTGCTAAATGCTATTCGTACATTCCACCCATGGGTATGAATTACGACAATAATAACTTCTTGGCCATTTTAAGCGATGAAGCGCAAGATGCAGATGACGTGATGGGGGGTAGAAGTGCCAATTATTACGCTGGAACAATGACATCTGCGAATAATTTAGTTGAAGGTGGTGGCAATACTACTATTTATAACGATATGTATGCGGGTATTCGGAAGTGTAATGTTTTTATTGACAATATTGACAAAGCAACGAATATTACCGTAGAAACAAATAGAAACAAATGGAAAGCTGAAGCTTTTACCCTTCGTGCATTTTACTTTTGGCAGTTAATAAAAAGAATGGGACCGCTTCCTATAATAAGGCACGATTTACCCGTAGATTTTGATTATTCGACACATGTACGCCCTACTTTTTATGAATGTGTGAAAGTGATAATTGAAGATTGCGACAGTGCACTTATGCAACCAAATTTCCCCTGGCGTTCAAATATTGAAAATGAACGTGGAGCCGTAACCAAGTCGGTAGCGGTAGCTATCAAATCGCAAGCAATATTATTTGCAGCCAGTCCGCTTTGGGCAGATACCAATAATTATTGGAAAGAAGCAGCGGAAATCACAAAAAACGCATTGGATAGTTTATTGACCAAGAATTATGCATTGTACAATCCTAAAGCTGCTACACCAGCAGTAAAAGCATACAGCGATTATCAACGGTTTTTTCTGCTTAAACCAGAAATGCTCGAAAATCCATCGAATGATAAAGAAACAATCTATTCACAAAAAGGTCAAGTGGGTGCTGTTTGGCAACAGAATGGATTACCTTTTGTTGTTGATGTAGTAAAAGCGGGTGCATGCCCTTCGCAGGAATTAGTCGATTCTTATGAAACATTAAATGGAATGCCTGTTCTTAATCCAGCAAACCCATATACTGATGCAAGTCATTTGGTGCCGAATTACAATACAGCTAATACTCAGTTTAATCCTGCAAAACCTTATGATAATCGGGATCCAAGGTTATTCTCGACTATCTATTGCAATGGGGTAAATCTAAACTTAGCAACCAATACATTGCCAGTTTGGACTTATGTTGGAGGAAATGCAGGTCTGTCTGGAACAGATCGCAAATTTACCAGAACAGGTTATTATTTGAGGAAATTTACGGATTTCACGTCTACCAAAGCATCCAATAAAGATGGTTACTGGCGTTATTTCCGCTTGGCCGAAATGTATCTGAACTATGCCGAAGCAGAATTTCATGCCAATGGAGTAACTACAAATGCTATCAACGCACTGAATCAAACTCGCGTACGTGCAGGATTGCCAGCATTGACTACAACTATTTCAGCAGCCGAATTTGAACAACGTTTACGTAACGAGCGTCGTGTTGAATTTGCATTTGAAGAACATCGGTATTATGATGTACGTCGCTGGAAAATTCAGGCTGAAACCGAAGCTGTTATTACGGGTATGAAAATCCAGTCAACTGGTCCAGGTGTATATACATTTGATAGAGTTGCTGTTAGTAGCCGTCCTGTTACAAGTGAGAAGTACTTATTGTGGCCAATTCCCTACACAGAACAGTTGAAATATCAACAGGTTGGCGTAAGTTATCAAAACCCAGGTTGGTAATCAATTCATAAGACATATGTTTTCATTTTAAATAAATTGAATCGGTGTGACTTGAAACTTACACCGATTTTTTTTCTGATTTTTTAAAATAGTTAGTGAATTACCCAAATTAAAAATACTCGTTTAAAACCAGCGTTAACACCCAAAATTTACTATTATGAAAAGATTAATTACATTTTTAAGTTTCGCTTTTACAACATTAGTTTTTACATTTGGAGTAACACTTCCATGTTCAACTTCAGAATCATATAAGTATATAATTATTACCAATAACGCACTAGCAAATGCTACAAGCGATTATACATTAAATACCTTATTGGACAATCGAATTGCAAAAGGTTATACTGGAACCATCGTTACTGTGGAAAATATTTATTTGAATTATACGGGTAGAGATAATCCTGAGAAGATTCGAAACTTCATAAAAGACGCTTATCAAAAATGGGGTACTTTATACGTGCTAATTGGTGGCGACAGCAATATTGTACCTGCTCGTATGTTTAAAATGAATAAATCGGATATTGCGGGATTAATTCCATCTGACATGTATTACGGCTGTTTAGAAGGTGATTTCAATGCCAACAGCGATGCTAATTGGGGCCAAGCTGATGATGATCTTGATTTTACGTATGAAGTTTATATTGGTCGTGCTTCGGCAGAAAATGCTGTTGAGATGTCAAATTTTGTTTATAAAACAATTACTTACGAAAATTCGCCACCTAATGCATCGTATCATAGCAAAATGCTAAATTGGAATAGCGGGGAAAGCGGAATTGGAAATACACCTACATGGCGTAATGATTGGTATAGTAAATCTACTTCGCTGACAATGGAGTATTGCCGTTCGTTGCCATATTCAAAATTAAAAAGTAAATTAAACTCAGGCAATATGGGTTTCTACTTAGGGGCTTCGCATGGTCTGCAATCAAGTATGCACATGCTTACTAATGCCGAAGCAGATGGGTTTACTAATGGCGATCAATTCTATCTCATGACAGCTATTTCTTGTTTATCTGGTCAATTTACGGCCAATTGTGTTGCCGAACACCTTACAACTTCCACTCGCACTGGTGGCGCATTTGCCGTCATGCTTAATTCAAATTTTGGTATTCCACCCTATGTTAATCAGTTTCTTAATAAATTTAGAGACTTATATTACATTGAAAATATTGTAACCCTAGGAGAATTACATGCAAAAATTAACAACGTTTACACCGCAGCACAATATGCGGCTGACGAATACAGAAGAAATATGGCCTATGAATATACTCTTTTTGGCGATCCTCTTACTGTTTGGAAAACTAAATACGCATCGTCGTTAGTTGGTAATTACCCTTTTGAAGAAAACACAGGCATCACAACACAAGAGAAACAAGGGAATACAGCAAATGCCGTTTTAAAAAATAATGCTACTTGGTTTAATTGGACAAAAGGTTCAGCGATTGAATTTGATGGTTTAAATGGCTATGTCGATGCTGGTAAATCAAAATGGGCGCCCATGGGAAACCAAAAAGATCTTGCATTATCAGCTTGGATTTTACCTTACGAATTACGAGAAGCGGGTATCGTTGCATCAGGTAAAGAAAATCAATCTTTCTCACTTAATCTTTTAAGCGATGGGAGAGTTTCATTTACAATCAATAAAGGTGTTTTAGCAAATGATAGCAGCAGTATTACTTTAACTAGTGCCGATAAGGTTATCATTAATAAATGGACATTCGTAGCAGCTACTTATAACCAATTAACAATGGAAGCAGCAGTTTATATTGGTAATTCAAAAACAGCAACTCCTAATGCTATGGACTTATACATAGGTTATACCCCTGAACCTGTGATAATTGGATGCGACTTTAATGGTGCCGATAAATATTTTAAAGGCGTAATAGATGAAGTGAAAATATATAATCGTTCAATCACCTCAACCGATATTGCAAATACAATTGCTGCTGAAGGACTTGATAGAGAGATAATAACAAATGCAAACCCTCCAACAATTAGTAGTATATCAAATCAAATTACAGATGAAGACCTCACTATTATGGCTATTCCTTTTACTGTTTTCGATTCTGAAACAAAAGCGAGCAATTTAGTTGTAACTGCTAGTTCCTCAAATACTACAGTTCTGCCTAATTCAAATATCATAATTGGAGGAAATGGAGAGAATCGAACACTATCCATTACCCCAGCTAAAGATCAAAATGGTGTGGCTATAATTACATTAACAGTGAATGATATTTCATTATCAGCAAGTCAAACATTTGAAATTAAAATAAATCCTATAAACGATGCTCCTAAGATATCGACAATTCAAGATGTTCATTTATATAGAAACACAAATTCAGACCCTGTTTTGTTCACTATTAACGATGTTGACAACCCTGAAACATCACTATTAATAACAATATCATCGTCAAATGAAGCTTTAATTCCTCAATCAAATATTGTCATTAATGGAACTGGATTGAGTCGAAATTTTACGATAACACCAACAAATGAATTAACAGGGTCGGCTATTATAACTATAACAGTGAGTGATGGAATACTTTTAACAAGTGAAAGTTTTAATGTTATTGTTTCAAATCAAGTTATAACTTTTGAAAACATACCTGAAAAAACTTATGGAGATGCTAATTTTAATTTAATAGCCAGTTCAAATTCAAATTTACCAATAAGCTTCACTAGCGATAATGAGTTAGTAGCCACTGTTATAGGCAACAGTGTTTCAATAATTGGAGCTGGATCTGTAAATATCATTGCAAGTCAAGCAGGTAATACAGAGTATTCTGCAGCCATTCCAGTTTCAAAAAAGCTAATTGTAAACAAAGCAAATCAGATCATAAATTTCCCAGCGTTAACAACGAAAAAATATGGTGATTCAGCGTTTGAAATTTCAGCAAGTTCAACTTCAAATCTTGCAATAAAATTTTCAAGTGAGAATGTATTAGTTGCAACAATTTCGAGTAACACTTTAAGTATTGCTGGTGCTGGAACTGCTTTAATAACAGCCAATCAATATGGGAATAATAATTTTAATGCTGCCTCTGCAAGTCAAACTTTGAAAGTAGAATTGCAATCTCCTTGGCTCGACGCAAGTATTGGAACACCTGCAATAACTGGAAATACAAGCTATTTTAATAACACTTTCACTATAAACGCTGCTGGTATTGATGTTGTAGGAGCGAGTGATCAATGTCATTATATTTATCAACCTTTAAATGGTAATGGTGAAATTATAGCTAAAATTGCAAGTTGCGGCAATATGAATATATGGAGTAAAGCTGGAATAATGATTCGGTCAAGTCTTGATGCTAATGCGGCAATGGTTATTGCTCAGCAACGACCAGATAATTATGTGAATTTTAGTAATAGACCAACAGATGGAGGTAATTGTGTAAATATTATTAATCCATCAACCGAAGGTGGTACTGCAACAAATAAATGGTTAAAATTAAATAGAACAGGAAATGTTTATCGTGCCTATTATTCCACCGTTTCAAACGTCGGGCCATGGATTGCATTTAGTGTAGCATCTACAACAGTTGTAATGAATCCTGATGTTTTAATTGGATTTTATTATGTTAGTCATAATGCCTCTAGTTTGGGTACTGCCACATTTACCGATGTATTGTGTATAAATTCAGGTTGGACTGCTGCAACTTCGGAAATTTTCGATATGCAACCTTCAATAAATATTATACCAAATCCAGCAACAGATATTGTAAATATTACACTGGATGGATTTTCAAATCCTGAAATTCAAATTATTGATATGAAAGGGATTGTGCTTTATCGAACCAATTTAATTGATAAAAACAAAATATCGATAAGTACTAATAATATCGGACTAAAAGGATTATATTTTGTTAAAGTAGTAGATAATAATATCTCAAAAACAACAAAATTAATTATTAAGTAAATTCAGTATCATTGTTTTCAAATAAAAAACATTGTGTCTAAAAAACATTGTGTCTAAAAATCTTATTATGACTAAAAGAATAGTTCTTAGTTTTATATTTATAGCAATTTATTGCTATTCCAATGGGCAGGTTTCAATTCCCATTAAGTTAGATTTGGGGATTAAACAGCAAATGACTATTTCAGAGAATAGTGGTGTATATCAAATAAATACACTTGGAAGTGACCCATGGGTTCAAAGTGCCAAAATCACTCAATCGTATTTGCCTGACACCACTTATGTGATAGAATTTGAATACTATTCACTGACTGGGCTCGATGACCTTTCTATTTATTTTAATCCATATAGCGGTGCTAATTCAGCATCGCAAGGAGCACTTCCGATAGCTGAAGGATGGACTAATTACGTAGTTAACTTAAAAAGGTATTCTGACACATGGGCTCTCATGAGTCATAATTTACTACGTTTTGATTTTGGAAAATCGGCTGGTAAAACCATTTACGTTAGAAATATAAGATTAAGGACGATTACGTCTAAAGAATATAACGATTGGAAAAATTCGCCTGATAAAATACTGACACAAAAATTAATTGCATATAACGCAAAAGTATTTGACAAAAAGGTACAAAATGTAAAAGTCGACACTGACAGTGTTACTATTTCTGGTTCGTGTAGCAGCAATTTTTCAAATTGCTTATTATCCGAAGTACTAATGCATGAAAATGCCTTCGATAAAGTTAAGTTTGATATTTCGTTGGCATTGCCTGCACTTAATTCATTTCAACTAAAAGTACCCCGATTTGCAAAAAATGCAAAAGGAGAAACTTACGATCGTTTGTATTCACGTTGGATGGTTACAGATATAACTGGGGCAACCTTGTCGCATGCTCATTGGGCCGATGATATTTCCAGCATTGCAAAATGGAATATTCCTGAAGTAAGGCCAACCACCGCAAAAGGACTGGGGGGTATTGGAAACGATATGGAAACTAATTGGCCTGAATTGGTTGAACTTGGAGTACGTAATATTACCTACAATTTTTTAATACCATCGCTCATTAAACTCGATGCCAATTGGTTAAGCCATGAGTTGAACGGTAAAACCTATTACATCAATGAAAGTGTGGTGAGCAAATTGGATAAAATGTTTAAGTTTTGTTCGGACAACGACATCCAAGTTTCTGTTATTCTATTGATTGGCACAGGAACAAGTGGTCCATTAGGTCTAATTTTTAAGCATCCAGATGCAACAGGCGGAAGTTATACGCTGGCAAATGTGGTTCAAGAGCAGGGAATTGAGTATTATGTGGCTGCCATCGATTATCTATCGCAGCGTTATTCACGCCCTGACAACAAATTCGGTCGCATTACCAACTGGATAATTCACAATGAAGTAGATGCTGCTCCTGTTTGGACTAATGCCGGTGACAAACCCCAGGATTTATATATCGAACAATATAGTCGATCGATGAGAGCTGTATATTATACTGCCCGAAAATACAACCCTGTATCAAAAGTATTTATTTCTTTGACTCATCATTGGACAGTGGAACATACCTATTCGGTGCCTGGTTTACTTGCCTATTTGACAGCACAAGGAAAACGTGAAGGTGATTTTGAATGGGGTGTTGCATACCATCCCTATCCTGAAAACATCCGTGATCCTGACCCTTGGTTAGACAACGTAACTTCAAATATATCTAATGCGAATTACATCACGCCAAAAAATTTGGAATTAATTGATCAATGGGCTCGTACCCGTGGAAATTTGTATCAGAACTGTAAAGTCAGAAGTGTCATGTTATCAGAAAACGGCATTAGTCAGCGTGATTATACTAGAGAACAACTCGATTTACAAGCTGCAGGTGTGGCTTACTACTGGAAAAAGTTAACACGACTGCCGAGCATCGAAGCTTTTCATTATCATCGCTGGATTGACAATGCTGATGAAGGCGGTCTGAAATTTGGACTTTGGGCTAACAAGGAAGGAACAACTTCGGGATTTGGAAAGAAAAAACCGTCATGGACTTTATATAAATATGCCGGAACCAATTTCGAAGATGCAGCTTTTGATTTCACAAAAAACATCATAGGTATTAGTAACTGGAATAGTATTTACAATAATGTAACTTCGGATGTATTGCCATATACCATTCAATTTAAAATACTAAAAAATGGGGTTTTGCTTTCAGGAGCTTCTCTCTATTTTAATAAGGAATTACGCAAAACAGATGCTTCTGGCCAGTGCAAATTTCTAAATATTGCGTCATCTGTAGTTCAATCAGAGCTGATAATTAAGCCTACAGAAGGTGCTGAATTCAAATTCCTAATAACAATAGATCAAACTAAAACAGTTAGCATTGACATTGATTTGGCTACAAAAGTGGAAGTTCCACTGAATATGAACCTTATCGAAGTCAAGTCAGAATATCAACCTTTTAGTTACAATGAGTGGTTTCCTTCGGGACTTAAAAATAGCACACTCGAAATAAAATCAAAATTGTATCCAAATCCAACTAGAGAGAAACTAACTGTTGATTTTGGAGAGAGTATTTCGGAAATCAATAAAGTAGAAGCTGTGGATTTGTCTGGCAAGATTTTTCATCCAGAATATAGTATAAATAACAACCTGATGACCTTTGAAATTAGCTGTTTGCCCAAAGGAGTATATTTGATTAACATTATCAAGGATAAATCTTCCTTGAAACAAAGATTTTATAAGTATTAAAAATCCCAACGCCTTCGTTCAACCTCTAAAACTGGGTTGAAACATTTCTGATTCTAGCGTCAAATCGAAATCAATAAAATACTAGTAAAATCATGATTAGAAAGATGTTAAGTCTTGTAATTCTTAATGCTTACTTTCTCTCATTTAATGTGAAATTTACTTTTATTTAAGTCTAAAATAGAACTTGTATAAAACTGATAAATATTGTAAATCGTATTTGTCAAAAATTAAAGTATTAATATCAATTATTTATCATTTTATGTTTTTTATATAATTATCTTTGTATAATAAATAGTATAAAGCACTTAAAACAATCCATTTAAAAATTAAAATAGCCTCCAACAACAGTTTTTCCCATCATTTATAATCAGAATGTAAAATGATGGAACAATTTCAAAAATACTATAGCTTTTAGAACATTAATTTTGATGTGATAATAATTTTTTAATTTTTTAAATAATACAGTTATGAAGAAAAATGACAATTTTTTAAGAGCTCTTGTAGCCGGTTTTGTTTTATTTATGATTTCTGGTACGTTAGTAGCTCAGAATTATGCATTTAAGTGTAATTTTGATGTTCCAAGTGGACAAGAAGTCTTTCCAGTTACGCTGACTAATGCCACAGCTGCGGTCAGCGATGGATTGTTAAAAGTTACGCTGAATGGAACTTCAGCTAATCCACAGTTTACAAGCAAAGATCTTACGACTTTGGCTGCTAGTACAACGACTTATAAGTACTTAAACATTCGTATGAAAAACAGTACTAGCGGTGTTAATTTTAAGGTTTTATGTTTGACTAGTTTAAAACCAGGCACTTATTTGCATAAGCTTTTCAACAACTCAATAACTGCTAATGATGCAGATTTCGTAAGTTATTCTTTTGATCTCACCGATGTTAATTAGAGTCTGTTTATAAAGTCCTATATTTTTGAGTCAAATTTTTAAAATAGCATTTTTAACAAATTGTATATATTGAGAACTTAAAAATTTGATCATGAAACTATCTGGTTTTACG